>URFI01000252.1 GCA_900547085.1 uncultured Prevotella sp. | reverse complement strand
CTTCCCCGACTTCAGTCCGGCTTCTTCAGGGTTCAGCGTCACCGTTCCGTCTTCCAAAACGAAACACGGAATGCCCGCATATCCTTTTTTCTTAGCCTCGTCAAAGACTGGACTGTTGTCGCGTAGGCGCAAAAACTCTTTCAACAGCGATACATGCTCACCGATATCAATCACCTGATACCTGCTGTCACCATCCACCTGTCTGTCAACTGCCACGCAATCGGGGCACGACTTCATACCATAAATTTTAATCATACCGTCACTTTTTTATTTCATCAAATCATTTTCAAAACCATCTTCAGCACTTGCTGAAACAGGTTCGCTTACCTTGCAAATATAAGTTTTTTATCTTACAAATACAAACAAAAAACATAAAGAATAAAGCCTAAAATCCAAAAGCATGGAGATTGGACGGCAAAGACATTGAGTTTGGAGGTCAAAGGCATTGAGATTGGAGGGTAAAGGCATTGAGATTGGAAACAGAGAAAAATGTGCCGTCAAATTAAAAAAAACAATTAAAAAAGTTTGGGATAAACTTAATATTTCATTATCTTTGAAACTAATAATCACTTTATCTAGGAAAATTCAGTTAACTTCCCTACTTAGACAATAAGATTGTCCACCAAGGCTCTATGTAAAATTGAAAAAAGCCGTGATGAATGTGCAAAGCAAACATATACCAAGCTAATGTGGGAATGAAGAAAGATTTGAAACTTTCAGAGCATGATGACTAAATACACATTTATAGTAATAACACTAATTTCATTTCTTTTTGCTGGTTGTACAAAAGAAGAAGACTTTGATGTAACTTACAAATTCATCAAAAAAGATACCATAACCGTATTATCACATAAAGAATACTATTTCTATCCAGGTACTTCCATCCAGTCAACGAATAAAGGATACGTTATAGTAAAAAGAAACATGGAAAAGGAAATTATCCCCACCATCATTGGATTTGATAGCATCTATGAAGAGGGGTATGAATACCTCATTACTGTTAAGATATCAAGACCCAAGAAAACAATACCAGATTTATATGGTGATAGATACGAATATGTTAGTATAGTTAGTAAAAAGAAAATTACAAACTAACCAACTAAATATAGAATGATCATCATCCGAGCCGCACAAGTCTTCTCTTGGCAGAAATATGGCAAACATTATGGAGTTGAAATCTACTAAAAAGTATTTTTTTGCACATTTCTTGTGTCAATCAATTCTTTTTCTTACCTTTGCATCCGCTAAGAAACGGGCAAGTCTTTTACGGCCAGCTCCCTTTGAATCCCCCAGGGTGGGAACGCAGCAAGGGTATTAGGTTGTAGCGGCGCGATAAGAGTAGCTTGCCCACCCGCCTCTTTAGCTCAGTTGGCCAGAGCACGTGATTTGTAATCTCGGGGTCGTTGGTTCGAATCCGACAAGAGGCTCACTTATTTCAGAAATCAACGAGGGTGTATCAGAATGATAATACACCCTCTTTTGTTTTGTGGCAGATGAAGCTGACGCCAGTAAAAAATGTGACCACGAATGCTTGGTTTACTTGATAAAGGTAAGCGCGCAATGGCAATCTTTCATTCCTTTTTATTATATTTGCACAGGCGACCTATATCAATCAAACATGAAGAAAATCTATTTTGCAGGTTCCATCCGAGGCGGGCGTGAGGATGCCAACCTCTACAAACAAATCATCGAGTACATCCAAAGAAGGCACAAAGTTCTCACCGAACACATCGGCAACCGCTCACTTTCTACCACCAGTAAGGGTCGTGAAGCGGATGAAAAAATCTACCTTCAGGACACAGAGTGGTTGAGGGGCTGCGACTTGGTCATTGCCGAATGTACCTCACCTTCCTTGGGCGTGGGATATGAATTGGCATACGCAGAACGTCATCACAAGCCCTGTTTCATCCTTTACGACAAGAGTCGTACACATCTCTCGGCCATGCTCACGGGCAACAAGTACTATCACATTTTTGCTTACGAACGCCCAGAAGAGGTGTTTGACATACTGGATAAGATATTAGGAAACACGCC
>URFI01000251.1 GCA_900547085.1 uncultured Prevotella sp. | reverse complement strand
CACCACGGGCTGCCCATCTGGTGAGAAACTCACTTGCAGCGTAGACTTTTGTCAAGGTGCTATGGTTAGTGGTTTTGTTTTTACAATGTATGTCTCGCCAAACCATTGCTGGCGAGTGCGATGATGCAAATGTACGAATAATATTTCAAACGGCAAGAATAGGGGCTGAGAAATCAATGTGGTAGGTTAACATTTCTCAGCCCAGATACACGGCTCTTACATTTAAAAAGGTCGTTTGTTATCGTAAACAATCCTATTAGTTGATTAGCTTTCAATTCGTTGTTAAAAAACAACATTGCCCTTGAATGAAAAATCCGTGCGGCTACTACAAAATAAAGTAGTAAATACTTGTAAAGTACAAAATAATGTATTATCTTTGCGTTGTCTTAATAAAAACAACGGAAAATGAAACACGAAATGGAAACAATGAGGGTTACAGATGAGGAAAGAGACCTCCTCGAGCAGATGAGAAACTACAACCGGTCTTATCCAAACGGTTATCCCGAACTGCTCAGTGTGATCATTGAGAAGTTTTACGCTATGCTCCGACAACCTTATTGACAACAAAACCACCGCTCCTCTCCCAATGGGGATGGAGCTTCAACTAAAAGAAAGGAAACAGCAATGGAAACAGTTATCAAAAAGCAGGAAGTGGTAAGTGATATGAAACAGCGTCTGGCAGACATCAACCTCTCGGTGTCATGGATGGACTTTGCCAACAAATACTTCCACAAATCGTCTTCATGGTTCTATCACAAGTTGAACGGTATCGACGGCAATGGTGGCAAGGGCGGTTTCAACGAGGAGGAGTTGGAACAGCTACGCGGATCGCTCTTCGACCTGAGCAACCGCATACGAAGAGCCGCAGAAAGCATTTAGGCGTGGTTATCTGTTTGACCAATTAAGACAAAAAGACGCCCGACGCCTACGGGCGCAACCGTACCGCAAGCGCATGCTTCCCACCATGGAGAGCATGCGCTTTGTTTCTATTGTCATCAAAAGGTTTGTTCCTTAAGCTAATTATTTCTAAATTTGTATCATAACATCTTATCAGCAAACAATTACACACATAGCCATCAATCATTCCAACATATCAAACTTTAACAGTAGCCAATGGCATATTGTAGTACAAAATCGTGACACCCCCTCACGCTTTGAAGCCGTCGTGCCAACGTCAACCTTACAAGGAATAGTTACGGGCATCGTCCATGTCCTATGAGCGCGAACGGAGATTCCCCGTCCATCAAAATTCGCTGGTAAAGTGGAATTTGATGTGCTTGAAGTCTTGCTGCGCCATGCTCAGCATGTAGCTTGAGTCGGCCAGGAACACGTCGCGTCCCTGTCGATCCTTGGCCATGTACTGGTATTTGCGCTTCTTGAAGTTTTCCAGCTCCTCCTGGTTGTCGGCTTCTATCCAGCAAGCCTTGTACAGTCGAACCGGTTCCCATCGGCACTTGGCATTGTACTCGTTCTCCAGGCGGTATTGAATCACCTCGAATTGCAGTTGTCCTACGGTGCCGATAATCTTACGTTGGTTGAACTGGTTGATGAACAACTGTGCCACACCCTCGTCCATGAGCTGCTCGATGCCTTTGTTGAGCTGTTTTGACTTCATGGGGTCTTCGTTCTCGATGTACTTGAACATCTCGGGTGAGAACGATGGCAGTCCCTTGAAGTGAATCTCTTCGCCCTCGGTGAGCGTGTCACCAATTTTGAAGATGCCGTTGTCTGGCAGACCCACGATGTCGCCGGGGTAGGCTTCTTCGATGGTGCTCTTGCGCTGCGCCATGAACTGGGTGGGCGACGAGAAGCGTACCGTTTTGCCGTTGCGCACGTGCAGATAAGGTTGGTTGCGCACGAACTTGCCCGAGCATACCTTGCAGAAGGCGATGCACGAGCGGTGGTTGGGGTCGATGTTGGCCGTGATTTTGAAGATGAATCCCGTGAACTTGGGCTCTTCAGGACGGATAACGCGTTCTTCTGCCTGTGTGGGTTTGGGGCTTGGCGCAATCTCTACAAAACAGTTGAGCAGTTCCTGAACACCGAAGTTGTTGAGCGCCGAGCCGAAGAACACTGG
>URFI01000250.1 GCA_900547085.1 uncultured Prevotella sp. | reverse complement strand
CTGCCGAACGACATTCATCAAAGGATGTCGAAAGAAAGAGGCAGCCAGGCAACTGGAAAAAATAAAAAGGTTCAAGAAAAACAGAAAATTGTTTTCTTGAACCTTTTTTGAGAGGGTAGGGATAATCGGGCTCGAACCGATGACCTCTGCAATGTGACTGCAGCGCTCTAAACCATCTGGGCTATACCCCTATTTGCTGCATCGTTGAGAACGATGATACTGCAAAAGTATACTTTTTTTGTATACTAACAAAAGGTTATTCGCTTTTTTTATAAAAATCTGTTTCTGTCATGATATTTCCCTTTAGTTTTTGACAGATTCATAGGATATTTTTACCTTTGCAGCCATTAGTATTTTAATGTAAAAAGATCTTACACATAATGATTCATTTAAAAAGAGAAGCCAATTTGTTGACGATAACATCATTGGTTGCTTTTCAATCATTGGCCTACCTGCCCGCATTTGCAAATCCTGACACAAGGGCGATGATGGTGACGGATGACGATCATGCCAACGTGCATGCAGAGATGGTAGACACGATGAGGTTCAACTCGCCCATCAGCCTTGACGAAGTAGTGGTGACGGGGCAGGGCGGAGCCATTGAACGGCGAAGGTTATCTTCGAATGTAACCAAAATTTCAGGTAAAGACTTGCAGAAGTTGACCGTGGGGCGCATGGACGAAATGCTGCGCAACGCCATCCCCGGGGTTCAGTTTTCACTCTCAGGGGCACAACCCGGCAGCACCTCTGTCATCAAAGCCCGTGGATTGTCCTCGGCGTTCTCCAATTCCACTCCCATCATCTACATTGATGGCGTTCGCACGGATAACCTCAATACCGGTGCCATTCTCAATTATTCCAAGAAAGGATATGGCGCCCAGCCTTACACCATTGGCGACATGCCCATGGGTGAGATGGCGGCGTCGAGCGCGTTGAGCGACATCTCCATGGAGAACATCGACCATATAGAATATGTGAGCGGTGGAGCGGCCACCACGCTCTATGGTTCTGACGCGGCCAATGGCGTGATACAAATCTTCACGAAAAAGGGAAGCTCGGATGGTTTTCATGCTTCCGCGTCAGTGGACATGGGATGGGACAGGGCCACCACGCAGTTTTATCACTTCCGCCGTACGGCCGATTTGCTCAACCAGACGGGTTTCGAGCAGCGTTATCGGCTGTCGCTTGCCGGTGGAAACAGCAAGTATGGGTATAGCTTGGGCGCCAACATGATGGAAAACACGGGTGTGGTGATACACAACAACAATGCCCATAAGCGTTACGACCTGCGTTTTGGTTCGCGCGCTCAGCTCACCACCCAACTGGAGTATCAGAACTCATTTGGCTTTGTGGCCGATGATTATAACCGCAGTCGCAATGGCAATCAGGGTTTCTATACGGGACTGTGGTTCACGGAGGGCAGTGCTTCCAGCAGTTTTAAGTTTACCGATGCCAAAGGCCATGAACAGAGATATCCGGCAGACATCGATGCTGCCGATGATGAAACGTTTGAGAAGATGCGTGCCTTTGTGGACAAAGCCGAGGCTTTGCAGCACTATCGCGAGTCTACCAAACATTTCCAAACATCGCACACCTTGCTCTACAAGCCATTGCCCCAACTCACCGTTAAAGGCGTTTTTGGAATTGACTATCGGGCTAACAACAACAAGGAAATCGTGACCAACGAGTATCTCATTCATATTGGTGAGAAGCCTGTGGGTACGACGGATGCCGGTCGTGTCAACAATTTCGACCGTAATTACTTCGGACTCACTGCCGACATCAACGCACAGTACAAGTTTTACGCCGCCAACTGGTTGAGCAACGTGCTAACTGCCGGCTTCCAATATTTCAACACGCATGACCGCCAGGCCATCTATCGCGGCACCAACGTGCGCGATGGGGCCAAGGTGATGAGTGGAGCAGGAACCGTTCAGGCTGATGAGTGGCTCAACTTCCTGCACAGCTACGGCTTTTACGCGCAGGACAACATTGGACTGTTCAATAAATATTACGTTGATTTAGGCGCACGCGTGGACTACAACACCGCGTTTGGTGACAATGTGAAGTGGCAGTTTTATCCCAAGCTCGGCTTGTCCTACGTGATGAGTGACGAGCCATTCCTCGCCTCA
>URFI01000249.1 GCA_900547085.1 uncultured Prevotella sp. | reverse complement strand
AGCCAAGCACTGGTGCAACAAACTGTCCGCCAAGTCCAGCTTGCCGGCATTCAGTTGACTAACAGCCTCAAGAAAGAGATAGTGGTATTGTGACTGCTTGTCTTCAAACAGCATTTTCTTCAAATCCGCTTCGGTCAGCGGTTTGTCTTTCGGCTCCTGTGCCCAAGCTGGCAAGGCCAAGCTCATCAGCATCCAGCCCACAAGCAAACAGCAAAGAATGGGATTCAAACAAATTTTCAAGTTTTGCTTCATCACGTTGACACTTGCCTATTTCACACCCGTGTGGCCATAGCCTCCCGTTCCACGTTCGGTCTCATCGAGCACCTCCACTTCAACAAAATGTCCTTGTTCGTGTCGCGCTATCACCATTTGGGCGATGCGCTCACCATCGCGAATGACAAATTCTTCCTGCGAGAAATTAACCAACAGCACCATCACCTCGCCACGATAGTCGGCATCTATGGTGCCAGGCGTATTGAGTACCGTGATGCCATGCTTCAACGCCAACCCGCTACGAGGCCGAACTTGAGCCTCGAATCCCTCGGGTAGAGCGATGAAAAGCCCCGTAGACACCAGCTTTCGTTCCATCGGCTTCAACACGATGGGAGCCTCAAGGTTGGCTCTCAAATCCATTCCTGCACTCTGGCTGGTGGCATAAGCAGGCAACTGCTGATGACCTTTATTGATGACTTTTATCTGTATCATAACTATTCAATAATGTGCAAAAATAAGGAATAATCGCCATAAAGTGGCATTATTACTATTAAAAAGAACCAAATTACGCAAATTTCCACTACTTTTGCGTTATGAAATGGCAAAAATTAATTTCCAACAAAAGGCTTGGCCAAGAGCTCAAGCACACCGAACGTCATGACGACCGGTCTGAGTTTAAACGCGACTACGACCGCCTTATCTTCTCGGCACCGTTCAGACGCATGCAGAACAAGACGCAAGTGTTTCCCCTACCCGGCTCCATCTTCGTGCACAACCGCCTCACGCACTCGTTGGAAGTGGCCTCGGTGGGCATGTCGCTGGGCAATGACGTGGCGGCAAAACTGTGCGAAAAGCATCCTGAACTTTGCGGAACAACGTTCGAACAAATAGGAACCATCGTTAGTACTGCCTGCCTGGCACACGACATGGGCAACCCTCCATTCGGGCACAGCGGCGAGAAAGCCATCCAAACTTTCTTCACCGAGGGTGCCGGAACCTACTTGCAGGAGCGCGTAGGAGAGCGATTCTGGGACGACATTACCCACTTCGAAGGTAACGCCAACGCCTTCCGACTGCTTACACACCGTTTCAACGGTCGGCGAATAGGCGGCTTCGTGATGACCTACTCCACCCTGGCCAGCATCGTGAAATATCCGTTTGCCAGCAGTCTGGCAGGGAGTCACCGAAAATTTGGTTTCTTCTCATCCGAAGAAGACACCTACGTCAAGGTGGCAGAAGAACTGGAAATTACCAAACTCTCTGAACCTCATCAACCCTTACGGTATGCGCGCCACCCGCTGGTGTATCTGGTTGAGGCAGCTGATGATATCTGCTACGAAATCATGGACATTGAAGACGCCCACAAACTCAAGATTCTTTCGTATGAGGAGACAGAGCATTTGCTCATGAATTTCTTTGACCCAGAGGTGCAAGCGCACATCCGCCAACGCATCAAAGACGAGGGCGTGACCGACAACAACGAAAAGGTGGTCTACATGCGGGCCTCGGCTGTGGGCAAACTGGTTAACGAATGCGTGGAAGCCTTCGTGGCAAACGAGGAGGCGATACTGAACGGAACGCTACAAGGCTCACTCATCGACCACATCAGTGAGCTACAGCGCAAGGCTTACAGGCAATGCGCGGAGCTATCCTACGAGCGCATCTACCACAGCAAACCCGTGCTGGATGTGGAGCTGGCGGGTTATAAAATCATGCAAACACTTATGCAGACGCTCATCGAGGCGGCCGTCAATCCCGACCGTTTCTATTCGCAACAGCTCATGCGGCGGTTCAGCAGCCAGTACGACATACAAAGTCCTGACCTCGAAACACGCATCATGGCCGTGATTGACTATATCAGCGGTATGACCGATGTCTATGCCTTGGACATCTATCAGAAGATTAACGGCATCTCCCTACCAGTTATTTG
>URFI01000248.1 GCA_900547085.1 uncultured Prevotella sp. | reverse complement strand
CCAGTATGTAACCCATCGTGGTAATTTAAACATTTGCGACAAGATGACGCTTGAGCTGACAGATGGGTAGAAGTAAGATCTGTTTTCTTTTGGCAAAGTTGACGACCAGTCGTTTCGGCCTGTAATATCCACGTACGCCATGTTCTTGTATCCTACGGTTGTAGCGAAGAAGGCTGATTGTATTTCCTTCTTGGAGTATCCCTCGCCTGTGGTTTGAGTCAACCCATTACCCAAATTACATACATTGGGAATGGCGAACTTGCCAGAAGAGCCATACAAGGACTCATTTTTGGTGTTCATCACTGCCGTACCCACGTTGGCGTTTACGCTGAAATCGTTGAAGCTGCGGTCAAAATAGAGTATTAAGTCTGCGTTGAACTCTTTGTTGACAAGCATGCTGTTGAGATACTGCGAGGCTGTCGATGTGATATCCGGCATGGTATTGAAATTCCTGACGTGGTCAGAATACCTGTCAATGCCAGCTCTACCTGTGAGGTGTAGATAGTCTGTGAATTTGTATGAGGCCGTGACTTGCCCGATGATGCGATTTCGCTCTGCATTGTTTCCGTTCTCCCCCGAAGAGAGAGCATAAGGGTTAGCATAGTTATCGCTTGGTCCAGACCAGTTTACCGAGTTGTTTATGTAGGGACCTGTTCCTCTTGGATCTCTCAGGTCGGCCAATCGAATACCACGTGGCATTTTCACCAATTGAACCATCAACCCATATTCGCCCTGTCCTGGTCGGTTTGTCGTAAGCTCTCGCATGTAGCTCACCTTGGCTCCTACGGTCAACTGTTTGTTCCTGAACTCGGTATTCATATTGAGATATTGGCGGTTTTGCGAGTAGTTTGGAACGATATCATTGGAGCGCGAATCGGTGTATGACAGCCTACCTGACAAGTATTCGCCGCCGGCAGAAACCGTCAGCGTGTTGGCATATGACACACCAGTACGATAAAAGTCGGTTATATAATCTTTTTGAGGCAGCAACGCATACTTATCATACCGCGCATCTTTGTAGATAGTGGAACGCCAATTGTCCACCATTCGGCCATCCAATGGTGCTCCCCAACTCATCTGCGAACTTGTGTTATAGTCCCCGTTCGACCCCTGTCCATATTGATTTTGGTAACTATATGGCGAGTAAGCGTCAGAAACGCTTAGATTACCATTATACTCAAGGCTCAAAGGTTGTCCTTGTCTCCCTTTTTTTGTCGTTATAACAATGGCACCATTTTGTGCGCGCGAGCCATAAAGAGCAGCTGCGTTGGCACCTTTCAAAATCGATATACTCTCAATATCTTCTGGGTTGATCTCTGATGCAGCCCCTGCACAGTCGCTGCCACCCCATTGGTTGGCCTGCTCGGTCGTGCCATCATTGATAGGCATGCCGTCCACTACCCATAAAGGTTGGTTGTTGCCAGTCAACGAGTTTAGGCCACGCATGACGATGCGCGTGGATCCACCAAGGCCGGTACCCGACTGTGATATTTGAACGCCGGCAACCTTTCCTTGCAACATATTGGCCACACTGGCCGATTTATTCTCGGTGAGTGAGGATGTGTTCACCTCTTGCATAGCGTAGCCCAAGGCTTTTTTCTCCCTCTTGATGCCCAAGGCTGTAACGACAACCTCGTTCAGTTCGGACGTGTTGGGCACTAGTACGACGCGGATGGTATTTTTATTCGTGACAGAAATGCTCTGTTGCTCAAATCCTATATATGAGACAACCAGGACAGCATTGCCCTCTGTACGAATAGTAAATTTTCCATCGATGTCAGTTACGGCACCAGTTTTTGCACCTCTCACACTGACACTTGCTCCGATGACAGGGTCGCCCCGATCGTCTAGAACGATACCTGTCACAGTCTTTTGCGATTGCTGTACAAAATCAGTTTTCGAGATTTGTGTGGTAGAAGCGTTTGCCACATTTGCCATCCCTGATAGCAAAACAATCGAGAAAAGACCTTTCTCTAAAAATGTTAATAGTTTTGAAAGTTCCATATAATTTAGATATTAGGTTTGTAAATTATTAGTGCGCCAATTGTTAGATTATAGGCTTTGGCTGACTGGTAACCAACAGATTGGTTACCTTGCTTTTAAAAGAGCTTCCCGCTTTCATCAACGGAAAGACTAAGGTACGGAAATAATGCATCTGTTTGTA
>URFI01000247.1 GCA_900547085.1 uncultured Prevotella sp. | reverse complement strand
TGATTATCGTAAACCTGATGGATTGTTTGAGATTAGTCATGAAGATGCGTACGATTTTATTGGTCAGTTGAAGATAGAAAAGTTTTGGGGCATCGGACCCAAAACAGCTCAACTGATGCATAAAATGGGAATCTTTACAGGCGAACAGTTGCGCCATGTTTCTGAACAACACTTGATTGACGTGTTTGGTAAGATGGGCAGCGTGTACTATCATGATGCCAGAGGCGAAGATGAACGGCCTGTCGTCAGCCATTGGATGCGCAAATCTGTTGGCTGCGAACGTACATTCCAGGAAGATCTCACCCTGCGCTCGGCTGTCTTAATTGAACTTTACCACACGGTGTTGGAACTGATTGAACGAATCAAAGAGGCTGATTTTGAAGGCAAGACACTGACCTTGAAAATCAAATTTGATGATTTTACGCAAATAACCAGAAGCGCAACGGTGGATCATTACTTGCAAACTAAAGACCAAATACTACCTCTGGCAAAGAGTTTGTTACGTGAAGTGGATTACTCCCATCGAGCTATCAGGTTGATGGGACTGTCTGTCAACAACCCTCATGCAGACGATAAGGTAGAAAAGGAGATACGATGGGAAGAAGGTTGGATTGATGGTTTTAAAGATGCCCAATAAGTTTCTTTCTTGCAATCATGATGACAGCGACATGTCCTATTTCCATTCTGTACCAAACTTGCAGGTGAGGAGCATTTGAAAAACCTGTAATCATTTGGACGTATCAGATATCTTTTGTAATTTTGCATAGAATAAAAAAGCAATATTTGCATTGATGATTTGGCCTGAACCTTCTTTTTTGTGCAGGTCATACATCAAATGAATCATCATCATCATGAAACAAACAAAGATAGTATGTTCGATCAGTGATCGGAATTGCAGTGAGGAGTTTTTACGAAAATTGTTTTTCGCGGGTATGAATGTCGTGCGTATGAATACTGCTCACGCCACTATTGAGGGGATGAAAGAGATCATCAAGAATGCTCGTGCAGTTTCTTCCCACCTGGCATTGTTAATTGACACCAAGGGACCAGAAGTGAGAACCACGAACGTTACTGAGCCATTAGTATACAAGACGGGAGAAATTGTGAAGATTTTCGGCAGACCGGACGTAGACACCACACACGACATCATCAACGTTTCGTATGTTGACATCGCAAGAGATCTGAAAGTTGGTAATGACATCTTGATTGATGATGGGGCTCTCGACTTGAGAGTTATTGATATCATCGGCCCCATGCTGGTGGCACAAGTCATGAATGACGGCGTACTCGGGGCACATAAAAGTGTGAATATACCAGGCAGACACATCGACTTACCTGCACTTACCGAGAAAGACAAGCACAACATTCTCTTTGCCATCAATCAGGATATTGACTTCATTGCGCATTCTTTTGTACGCAATGCAAAGGATGTAAAAGCCGTGCAAGACATCCTTGATGAACATCACAGCGACATCAAAATCATTTCAAAGATAGAAAATCAAGAAGGAGTTGATAACATCGATGAGATTATAGATGCCTCTTATGGTATCATGATTGCCCGCGGTGACCTGGGTATCGAGGTTCCCATCGAGGAAATACCCGGCATTCAGCGTCAGATCATCCGCAAATGCGTCATGAAGAAAAAGCCGGTCATCGTGGCCACGCAGATGCTTCACACCATGATTAACAATCCGCGTCCCACACGAGCCGAAGTAACCGACATTGCCAACGCCATCTATTCTTGGACAGATGCGTTGATGCTCAGTGGCGAAACGGCATCTGGGCGATATCCTGTGGAGGCCGTCCAGACCATGGCACGCATCGCTGAGCAGGCCGAAGCCGACAGAACATGGGAAACAACCATTGATCCCATGGCTCATGGTTATGAAACCCAACGGGAATTCTTGGCGCATTCAGCCATTGAATCTACCCGTCGACTGGGTGTGAAGGGCATCATCACGGCCAGCGAGACGGGACAAACGGCTCGCACGCTGTCGGCTTTCCGCGGTTCTACACCTATCTTGGCCATCTGCTATAGAGAGAAAACGCAACGATTGTTGAACTTGAGTTACGGAATTATTCCTATATACCAAAAAGAACATACCAGTTCTGAATACCTCTTTACGGCAGCTCTTAGGATGCTCCGTCAGAAGGGATATATCAAACCAGAGGATAAAATTGC
>URFI01000246.1 GCA_900547085.1 uncultured Prevotella sp. | reverse complement strand
ATAAACACTATTTTTTGATTTTACAAATAGTTAGGAATAAAAATAACAAAAGTTTCCGCGTAGAGTCAGCCTACAAGTTTTGCACTTCGTTTTTGAATCTGCACAGAAAGGTTGATGATAACCATACTCAGTCAACCAATACTTCTCCTATCTTATCCTATAAGATTACTCGTGAGTACATTTCATCATGAAAGTCAGCCACCACCTTGACAGGTCATCTGCAACGAAAACAACAATAACACCAGATTGCATCCTTCGACGCTACATCTAAAAGTTTTTGACGGCCCTATCCATTTCTCGCCTGTCTTCTTTTTCCTTCAGCGTTTGTCGTTTGTCGTATTCCTTCTTTCCCTTAGCCAAAGCGATGTCTACCTTGGCTCTTCCATGCGCATCGATGAACACCAAGGTGGGAACGATGGTATGACCAGCTACCTTGATGTCGGCTTCCAACTTTCTAATTTCACGTTTCGTCAGCAACAGCTTGCGGTCACGCTTGGCTTCTGGGTTCGAGTAAGAGCCATAGAAATACGGACTGATATTCATCCCTTTAATCCAAATCTCACCTCGATGAATGTAGCAGAAGGCATCAACCAAAGATGCCTTACCCAAGCGAATGGACTTGATTTCCGTTCCCGTGAGCACGATGCCGGCAGTATAAGTATCAATGAAAAAATACTCAAATGACGCTTTTTTGTTCCTAATCTGTATGGGACTCTTTTTTCTTAGTGCGAGTTCTTCTTTATTCATTCTTACACAATCTTTACAAATTGCCCGATATGTTCATCCACATAACGTGCAATATTTTCCGTCCAACGCTCTTCATTTTCAACGAATTCATCGTCAAAATCGTCAAAGGCTGGATATTTCTCAAACAACGCCATAAACTCATCGTCAGAACAATCTTGCTCCAATTCGGCAGCATATTTACGGTAGAGTTTATGACATTTCCCTATCATCTTAGACAAATCGTGGATGCCCCAGCTTTTCAGTGCCTTGTCAAAAGGATTTCTGAAGATAAAGGGACCATAACCGTTATGAATGAGCTGTACGAATCCGCCATCCATCACTTCCTGATGCAGGATGTGATAAGCCAACAGCGTAATCTGATCCGAGTTCAGTTGTTGCATCGAGTCGGCCGTCAGTTCTCCGCCTATCGCATCATAAATCGTATCCACAATCGCCTGAAGAAATACATCCATCCCTTCTTCAGCTGCTTTTTGCAGAACGTTTTCTTCGAGTTTTATTTCAATCATACACTGCAAAGATATGCAATTCGTCTTGATTATCTTCACATTATTAACTATTTTTGAACTGTTTGCACACACATTACCACTTCAACCAGTTCTTTTTTGATTTTTGGCCGTGGAAGTTCTTCTCGTTTCACCGGTGACCATGTACCCGTATTCGCATAAGTTAAAATTATTTACGAAACATATTTCATTCCACATTATAATATAAAATAGCACCCAGAGAGCATTGATAGTATAATATTTCTTAATATTCATTGGAATCTCATTAATTTATTTATACCTTTGCCCAAACCGAATAAAAAAGAAAGGACTAGAAAAATGAAAAAACTGATCATGTTATCCATGATGCTGTTTGCTTGTTTTACCATAGTAAACGCACAACAAAAAGCACAAATCAAGTTTGACAAAATCACTCACGACTTTGGCAAATTCAATGAAAGCACACCTGAGCAGAAGTGCGTTTTTACCTTCACTAACGTGGGTAACGCCCCGCTTATCGTCAATCAAGCTGTGGCAAGCTGTGGTTGCACTGTGCCAGCTTACACCAAGACTCCTGTTCAACCAGGAAAGAAAGGTGAGATAAAAGTAACGTACAACGGCAAAGGCAGATTTCCTGGACACTTCAAAAAGACCATCACGGTACGCACCAATGGGGAGCCAGAGATGACCCGTCTGTACATTGAGGGCGTCATGGAAGAGGCTAAGAAATAAGCAAAGACTACTTTTATAGTATACATACACATAGAGGAGGGAGTATCAAAACAGTGATACCCCCTCTTTTTTTTGTATCACAATGATTGCTCTGTATAACAAACGAATTCCATGTTCCCACGAGTAGCAACATCCGGAACTATCCTATTTGACAAATTGATGCGGCACAGAAGCAAAAAAAGAGGTTGGTGCAGGATGCTACCAAGCTCGAGGGACGATTTCATAAATCATGAAATCAAAAAACTGTGACAAATATAACGTTTAAGATTGACAATAACAAATTTTATCCCTAAAATGTTCAATATTTAACAATCAAACAACAATAAGCTGGAAGCAGTTGTCATTTGAACTATAAAAAAACGTTATGTTACGAAAAATTAA
>URFI01000245.1 GCA_900547085.1 uncultured Prevotella sp. | reverse complement strand
GTGGTATCTATGAAGGAAAATCCACGGGCGCACCCATCGCTTTCATGGTGACAAACACCAATCAGCATTCAAAAGATTACGACAGTCTACAGCATCTTTATCGTCCATCGCATGCCGACTTTACCTATCAACAGAAATATGGTTTGCGCGATCATCGTGGTGGAGGACGCTCATCGGCTCGCATCACCTTGAGTAGATGTGTGGCTGGTGCATTGGCCAAGTTGGTATTACGTCGGTTGGGAATCACCATTCAGGCGTATGTGTCGCAAGTGGGTGACATCGCCTTGCAACGAGATTATCGCTTATACGACTTGTCCAAGACCGAAAGCAACGTGGTACGTTGTCCCGATGAGGAAAAGGCCAAGCAGATGGAACAACTCATCCGGCAGGTCAAGGTAGAAGGTGACACGGTGGGAGGAATCGTGACGTGTGTCATCAAGGGATGTCCCGTAGGACTGGGCGAGCCCGAGTTTGACAAGCTGCATGCGCAACTGGGAGCTGCTATGCTATCCATCAATGCCGCTAAGGGCTTTGACTATGGCGAGGGTTTTGCGTGCGTCAGCCACCGAGGCAGTGAGATGAATGACCCGTTTGTCAACGACCAGGAGCGCATTCGCACCGCAACTAACCACAATGGGGGCATACAGGCAGGCATCAGCAATGGCGAGGATATCTATTTTCGCGTAGCGTTCAAACCTGTGGCTACCATCTTGATGGAGCAACAAACGGTAGACGTTGAGGGTCATCCTGCTGCCTTCAAGGCCAGCGGTCGGCACGATTCGTGTGTTGTGCCACGCGCCGTTCCCATCGTAGAGGCGATGGCGGCGATGGTGATTTTAGACAATTATCTTCTTGATTTGACGGTAAAAGAGATCAAATAAGGAGAGTTACAACTTACCGATTGAAGAAAGATTGTTTTAATTGAAAATAATCATGTTTTTTTAACTACGAATTGCACGAATTGCACGAATTCGCTGTGTTTGGAACCAATGAACGCTGGCGTTCACCGAATGAGAATGTGCTAACATTAGATAGATTAAAAATTCGTTGGTATGGAGGACAAAGCGTCCTCGCTTCATTTATGAAATGTGCTATCTATAAATTTGTGTCATTCGTGCAATTCGTAGTTAAAATGTAAGATTGTAATTGTTTTTACCTACATACCCCCACTGGGTATCATACGATGTGAGAATAGGTCACGGTGATTACGGCTTACAGCCCGTGGGGATATCAAGTCATCCAGCCTTTGGTTCTTTTATTGAAGGACATTTGTTGTGCAACGCCTTTGCCATTCAATGAACGAGTTTGCATCTTTTTTTATAAAATATTCAACCTTTTCCTTGTTGAGTATCAAAAAACTATGTATCTTTGCACCAAACTATAACTGTTGGCGAATGAGCAAATTAGCTACCATAACCCACCCACAACTGCTTGGCAACAAAGGTCAGGGATGTTGTGTTGCCCGAAGAAATTCATCTTTCTTCGGCACTTTTAATGTGGATTATTTGGTACATTCAAATAATTTGCTAACACACACATTTAGACGTACCGACCGTCTATCATCTTTTGTTGCCGTTCGTATACGCGCGCGAGAAGCGTCGCGTCATATCTATTCAGAAAGGGGATGCTACAAAGTAGCCCTTTTGTTTTCGCATGCCCGTTTCCCAACATCAATATCCTAAAATTCATACCTTCACAGGTTCTATATATAGAGAGTTTTATAAACACGTAAAAACATTAAAAGACAGGAAATATGAAAAAAGAGTATCAAAAACCAAGTCTTAATGTCATCTTCATGAAAGTGGAGAACCAAGTACTCGGGGTTAGTGCAGGAACCACAGACCCCGAAGAAGGTGGAGACCCAACAGGTGGTAATGGCAATGATCCAGATAATCCGTTTAAACCATCTGGTGCCAAGGCTGGGCAGTTTGACGTAGAAGAAGAAGATTTTAAGATGTGGTAATAACCACACCAAGTAACTAACCCTGAAAAAACAAATAAAATGAATAGAAAATTTCAATGGTTTACGGCAGCCTGCTCCGCAATCGTAGCGCTGTCCGTATGTACAGCATGTCAAGATGATGACATGAGCCAACAACCAACAGACCCTGCAGCCAGCGTGCACACTTATCGCATCGTGGCTGATGTGGATGCCGCACCTGATGGAGAAGGCACGCGCGCATTGACGGAAGATGCATCAAACCTCATTCGCTCGAATTGGCTGCAGAACGACAAAATGATAGCCTATTGCCTGAAGGACAATAACAACAGCAAAGAAGAACAGTACAGCTTGCTGCAGAGCGCTACTGCAGGAAAAGGAAGCAAATTCGATGGTACGTTCAAATCCGTGAAAGCCATCA
>URFI01000244.1 GCA_900547085.1 uncultured Prevotella sp. | reverse complement strand
ATCGTGGAAAGTTCGGAGTCAAGCAATCGAGAAAAGACCGAAAGGGAGGGCTTCCGCTTTGTTGATAAGAACTCGAAGGTGATGGGAATAGACCTCCGTCATATCTTTGAAGAACACATGGGCTTTGGTGATTTCATCTTCAGAGACCCGCTTACCCGTCAGGAAATCATGCGTGTGCATTCGCTCAAGGAGCTGCAAGACAATATTTTCAAGATACCAGACGAATCGTTTCGCTTCCATGTCTCGCGCAATCACATGAGTCGTTGGCTTAGCGCACGCTCGATTTTCCCCATCTCCGAGTTTCTTAAAAACATCACTTGGGACAAGTTGCAAGACTTGCAAGCGCATCGACAAATCATCTTCGATGCCATTGTACAATATCGCAAGATGAAAAACATTGGCGTGGTAGCGGTGTTCGACCGATTGAAATTCGACCAATATGCCCATTTTGCTCGTATCGGCGAAGGCTCGTTGGGCGGAAAAGGGCGCGGTCTTGCTTTCTTAGACCATATCATCAAGATGCACCCCGACTTTAATCAGTACGAAGGAGTGAAGGTGCAAATTCCGAAAACGCTGGTGCTTTGTACGGATTTGTTTGACCAATTCATGGACGAGAACAATCTTTATGACGTTGCCTTGAGCGATGCAACAGACGAAGAGATACTGCACAGCTTCTTGAAAGCCAAGCTGCCAGAGCGTTTACGCGACGACTTTATCACATTTTTCGATGCCACCAAGAGTCCGATAGCCATTCGTTCCAGTTCGTTGTTAGAAGACTCGCACTATCAACCCTTTGCTGGAATCTATTCTACTTATATGATTCCCACGCTTGATGACAAGCAAGTGATGCTCCAAATGTTGGCCTGTGCCATTAAGGGCGTGTATGCATCGGTGTTCTATCATGATTCCAAGGCTTACATGACAGCTACCCGCAACCTGATCGATCAAGAAAAAATGGCGGTTATCTTACAAGAAGTAGTGGGCAAGCAGTATGATACGCACTATTATCCCAAGATAAGTGGGGTGCTGCGCTCGCTGAATTATTATCCCATTGGCAACGAAAAGGCCGAGGAGGGCATTGCCTCGTTGGCTTTGGGATTGGGTAAATACATCGTAGATGGCGGTCAAACCTTGCGTGTGTCCCCTTACCATCCTCATCATATCTTGCAGACCAGTGAACTGGAAAAGGCGTTGCGCGAGACTCAAACGCAATTCTATGCCCTCGACACGGCTCATGTGGGACAGGATTTCCAAGTAGATGATGGCTTCAATATCCTCAAGTTAGGTGTCAAGACTGCCGAGAAAGATGGCTCCCTGCAATACATTGCGTCTACTTACGACCCAAACAACCAGCTGATGAGAGATGGATTGTACGACGGAGGGCGTAAGATTATATCTTTCTGTAGCGTGCTGCAACACGACGTCTTCCCATTGGCACCCATCATGCAAATGGCGATGAACTATGGTGCGGAGAGCATGCGGTGCCCCGTGGAAATAGAGTTTGCCTGTGATATCAATGCCGATAGGACAGGAGAATTTTACTTATTGCAAATTCGTCCCATTGTCGATTCCAAGCAAATGCTCGACGAGGACGTTGACGCCATCGCCGATGAACGGTGCCTGTTGCGTTCGCACAACTCGTTAGGGCATGGCATCATGGACGATGTCTGTGATGTTGTTTATGTAAAAACCAACGCTTCTTTCACAGCGAAAAACAATCCTGCGATTGTAGGGGAGATAGAAAAGCTCAACGATCAGTTCTTATCTCGAGGTCAAGGTTATGTGTTGATAGGTCCGGGACGCTGGGGTTCGAGCGACCCTTGGTTGGGCATTCCAGTAAAGTGGCCACAAATTAGCGGTGCAAAGGTCATTATCGAAACCACATTAAACAACTACCGTATCGACCCGAGTCAAGGCACGCACTTCTTTCAAAACCTCACCAGTTTCGGTGTGGGCTATTTTACGATTGATGAGGTGGGTGGCAGTGGCTTGTTCAGGCAAGATGTTTTGGATGCCATGCCAGCTGTCGAAGAGACCACTTATGTTCGCCATGTTCGGTTTGATGCCCCATTGCGTATTTTGATGGATGGTCAGAAGCAAGAGGGAGTGGTACTCTTTCCTTCAACATAGAAAATGGCTTGGCAGCTCGTGGGGAATGAATCCCTATGTTCATCACAGCTCTTTCATTGATGAAAGGTGGTTTGTTGGAAATAACAATCTTTGAACGTTTGTTTCCTTGATTGTACAACAATGACCCTTCAATGGAAGAGCTGCGTGTTTTAAGCCATGTCATTTTTGGTCAAGGCATCAGTTGTTTGTGTCTTATTATTTTACCAAAAAACGACCATTGAAAATCTTCAAAATAGAAAAAATCAATAGGCAA
>URFI01000243.1 GCA_900547085.1 uncultured Prevotella sp. | reverse complement strand
GGCGTTTGGGCATCACTCGGCATATTGTTTTTCTTTTGGTTACTCATACTGGTCAATACACAATGGTATTATATAGCACGAACCTTGATTAATGACAATTCACTTTGGTGGATATTGGTGGGCGCGGTCTATGCCATCATGGCCATGCCTTGGTACCTAGGTCAGCATGCCAGCCTGGAGCATCTGTTTGACTTTTATACTGACATAGGACATTTCATCACGGACGGGAGCCTTCTCCCCTACCTCGTCCCTATAGTCTTATTGACTCTTCTTATCTCCATCAACCGGCGCATTCAGTATTCACACATCCAGTCAGAATTGATGCATCTAGAAAAAACGAACCTGCACCATGTCAATAAGCTTTCGTTTTTTGAACGGTTTGGACAAACAGGTCTTTACCTACAACTTGAGGTAAAAAACCTATTGCGCAACAAGAATCCCCGAAAAAGCTTCATTACCTCCGTCAGTGTGGTGTTCGTTTTCTCTGTCTTCCTCTCTTTTACAGACATCTACGACAGCGGTGCCATGGTTTCGTTCTTGGGTTGTTACAACTTTGTTGTCTTTGGTGCGGTGATGCTGACACGCATCATGTGCAATGAAGGCAACTACATAGATTGTCTCATGGTACACCAAGAAAACATTCTATCACTACTCAAAGCGAAATATATATTCTACTGCGCTATGTTGTTAGTACCCTTCCTGTTGATGATTCCAACAGTCGTTGTTGGCAAATGGTCATTGCTCATGCTCTTAGCTTATGCAGTGTTCACGGCAGGTTTTCAGTATTTCATCCTCTTCCAAATGGCCGTCTACAACAAGCAAACCTTACCGCTGAACACCAAATACATAAGTAAAGCCGGAATGGAAAACAACTACAGGCAACTGGTTGTCACTATGGGATGCCTCTTCGTACCCAGCATCCTCATTACTACGTTGAGCGGTTTCATGAGCGAACAACAGGTCTATGCCTTCATGTTGGTCGTAGGCGTAGCTTTCATCGCTACCAATAAGTTTTGGCTACGCAACATTTACAACAGGATGATGCGCAAGAAATACCAACTGCTGGAAGGCTTTCAAAGCTCACGATAACGCTGACACGCAAATTGAAGAACTAGCCTAAAACTTTTCTGCGGCCAATCCTCCTTCGCTGGTTTCTTTATAAAGCGAAGGTAAGTCGTGTCCTGTTCTCTTCATCACTCTCACCACCTTATCAAACGACACACGATGTTTGCCGTCTGAAAACGAAGAGTATAAGTTCGCATCCAATGCTCGGGTTGCGGCAAAAGCGTTGCGCTCGATACACGGAATCTGAACCAAACCACATACCGGATCGCATGTCATGCCCAAATGGTGTTCAAGCCCCATCTCGGCCGCATACTCTATTTGTTCATTACTGCCACCAAACAATTGGCACGCTGCTGCGGAAACCATGGCACAAGCCACTCCCACCTCGCCTTGACATCCTACGTCAGCGCCAGAGATTGATGCATTGTGCTTGACAGTGTTGCCAAACAGTCCGGCCGTAGCCATGGCATGCAGGATGCGTATATCACTAAATTCGTGTCCCTTGGACAAGTGATACAACACTGCGGGCATCACACCACAAGCACCACATGTGGGGGCTGTGACAATGGTACCGCCAGAGGCATTCTCTTCACTCACCGCCAGTGCGTATGCATATACAAGTCCACGTGTTTGCAAAGATGTCTTGTAGCCCGTCGCCTTCACATAGTAGCTGGGTGCTTTTCGGCGAAGATTCAGTACACCAGGCAACACACCTTCACTATTGATGCCGCGCTCCACAGCCGCTTTCATTACGTTCCAACACTCCATGAGATAGTCCCAGATGTCATCATCTTCACACATGTCTACATATTCCCAAAAGCTTCGACCATTGGTTTCACACCATTTCATAATCTCCTTCATGGTGTTTAAATCGTACACATCAGGGGTATCGAACAAATCGTCACCGACTTTTCCTTCTGACAAGGCACCGCCACCGACACTATATACCACCCAGCTGCCTAACAGCTCTTGATGTTTACCAAAAGCTTTGAACTCCATTCCGTTGGGATGAAATGGAAGAAATATCTTGGGCTTCCACACGATTTCCAACTTATGGTTCACTCCCAGTACGTCAATGATAGCCACGTCGGTCATGTGCCCTTTACCCGTTGCGGCCAAACTGCCATAGAGCGTCACTTCGTAACTATGGGCAAAAGGATACTTCTCCAAGAATATCTTAGAAGCCAATTGAGGTCCCATGGTATGACTACTGGAGGGTCCCCTACCAATTTTATACAGTTCTTTCAACGATTTCATAACTTCACGTTTGTTTATTGATTGACTCAAAACGATGTCTTGATAGCTTCGAAATACAATCTGC
>URFI01000242.1 GCA_900547085.1 uncultured Prevotella sp. | reverse complement strand
AGCTAAAGGGATTGGCTTTCGGGTCTTGCCGGTGGCTCCATTGTATCTTATAACTTTGCTGTCGGGAGAAGTCAGGTAAGCCCTTGTCACCCGTCTTTGAATCCTGGTAACTGAGAAATATGCTGCCGCTATAGCGATATCTTTTATTGTAATTGCTGGCCAGCGAAACACCCCAAGAACCCTTGGTGTAGATCTCGCCAAGCAGCTTCAAGTCGATTTTGTCACTGATAGCGAAATAATATCCGCCGTCCCTAAGATAGAAACCACGATCCATCTCATCGCCGTAAGACGGCATGATGAAGCCTGATGAATAGCTCTTGGTAAAGGGGAAGAAACCGTATGGAACGGCAAGAGGCAGCGGAACGTCGGCTACTACCAAATGGGCAGGACCGAAAACCACGTCCTTGCCCGGGCGTACCTTACCTCTCGAAAGTGCGATATAGAAGTCGGGATGCTTTTTATCGCAGGTAGTATAGCGGCCGTGTTCCATGTACACCACGCCCGATGAATCGCGCTTTGACCGCTCACTGCGCAAGAATCCCTCTTCTTGTTGGGTGTAAACGTTGTTGATAAGACCCTTCTTGGTCTTGAAGTTGAACGCCATGGTGTCGCTTTCGTACGAATCTTGCCCCAATTTGAACACGGGAGTGCCTTCCAACGTTTTAGTTGTAGTGTCCTTGATGGCACCAGTTGCGTGCACCAGATTGCTGTCCATGCTCATGTATATCTTCTCACTCTTAAGGTCCATGTTCTCGTATTTCACGGTAGACGAGCCGTAGAGGTGCGTGGTTTTGCTCTTGGCGTCATAAATCAGCGAATCTTCTGCGGTGTATTCTACCGGTGCGTCGATGCCGTTCGCCCTCCTTCTGTTGAGCGAGTCGAGCCGAATCGAGTCGTCAATCAGTTGATTGTGCTTGCGAATAGCCAGCTGGAGCGAGTCTAATGTGGTGGTGTCGGCGGTAACGGAGTCAGGGAGTTTGTCTAGTGTAGAATCACGCTTGATTGGTAACAAGGTGTCGTCCACACCCAGCGTGTCACGTTGTTGCGTTTGTTGCCTGGCGTATGAATCAAACCTGTTCATGTCTGCCATGACGAAGGCAAAGATGAACAGCAGCAGAACTATAACCGACGGAGTTCTCATTTAATGTGCAAAATTACACAAATAACAACGAATTGATATACAATTTTTTATTTTTAACTTAACACATCGTGCTAAACATGCGCTTTGATTGCTTTTCTTCTTGTGCGCAACCTCTTGTTAGCTTCTGTCCAAAAAAATGATAAAAAAACGATGATTGCAAAGTTGTGAACTAGAAAAAGCGGTCATGTTTTCAGGCCGAAAAAATGTATTTTGGGAGCTGCAAAACAGACTTTTTCTGCTAAAAACAGGTTGATAATGGTCCTTTTCACGTCACTTTTCACTACTATTTCAATCTGATTGGGTGGTAAAAGTATACCTTTTACCACTCAATAGCATACATATTGCGATTCAAAAGCAATGCTATTGGCATGAAATAGCATGCGGAAAATGTGCAAAGAATGATTGCTTTTGTGTAAGTGTTTGATCAATAATTAGATACAAAACATGCGCATAGCTCGCGTATTTGCAGCCAACAGTAAGTTTGTTTGAAAATATGGCCGTATTTAAGCGGGTGTTGTAAAAGAAAATGACAGCTTCTGCCATGCTCGATGTTGTATGGGGTGGGTGGCGATTATTCAAACAGTTGCATCCATCTGGCAAATCTCTTCGCACCCTCCTTGCCGAATCTCTCGAGGCTCTTTAGTGCCTGTTCGGGCGTTCTCACACGGTCGAGGTGCGTTTTAGAGTAGAACTTGTCGGCATAACAAATCACCTGTTCCTCCATGGTCTCGGGCAAAAAGTCTTGATGGGGCAGGGGTAGGTGCTGTTCAAGGATGTCCTGCAAGGCGATTCCGGCACCCGTATGGCGTTCGCAAACCCGTGCGTGTTTGGGGTAACCAGCCGCGCGCAGCATGTCTGCCCCGATGATGCCATGCTTGATATACGGTTCGATGCCAAAGCATTCGATGCCTGGTGCGTTGCATTTTACGATGCCGATGTCGTGCAACATGGCCGCTTCCTGGATGAAGGTACGGTCGAGTTTCAGCTCCGGATGCTTGTCGACAATTTGCAATGCCTTGCGGGCTACGCATTCGCTGTGTGTCAAGAGGATGTCCCGCGCCTTGCTTCCTTGTGGGTAATACTGGTCGATGATGGCTAAATAGTCCATGATAAAGCATTTTAATCATTAAAAAAACTCATCTTCAGGCATCAAAGTACCCGAAGATGAGTTGTATGTTGTTTGGCGTAAAAACAAAATCATCAAGCTTGTGGGCGCTCGATGTAAGCAATTACGTCGCCCTTGTTCAGCTTGCTACCCTGCTTGGCAT
>URFI01000241.1 GCA_900547085.1 uncultured Prevotella sp. | reverse complement strand
GTATCTTTTGGAGGGCAACATTCGCCGCGATGGTTCATCAAAGTTCCCCAGTCATTTAAGATGGGAATGGTTCCCTTCGTTCTCTGCAGGATGGGTGTTTAGTAACGAAGCTTTCATGGAATCGATTTCCAAGGTCTTTTCTTTTGGAAAGTTGAGAGCTTCATGGGGTAGCATTGGTGACCAGACAGTTTCTAATACGCTCTACAAATCAATTCTTAGTGATGGAGATTCTAATTGGTTAGGAGTTGAAAGCAGCAAGAGAAAGTACTATGGAACACCATCAATCATCGATTATGATATTTCGTGGCAGCGAATTGAAACATTGGATTTCGGCGTAGATTTGCGCTTCTTTAAAAACGAGTTAGGACTAACTTTCGACGAAGGATATGATCATACCTGGAGAGAGTCTTCCTGTAACATTGGGAACCGGTGCTCCGCAGGGTAACTATGGTGACTTGAGAACTAGAGGTTGGGAATTGTCATTAGATTATAGACATCGGTTTGAAAATGGCTTAGGTATTAATATGACAGCCATGATTTCCGATTCTTATACCGACATTACGAAAGGTGCAGATCACTTGATTCCTTGGGAAAATCGTTCAGTCTATAACTCCTATTCTACAGGTAGACGTTATGGTGACATCTATGGATTGGTAACGGATCGTTTGTTCCAAAAAGATGATTTTGTTTATGATACGGATGGTAATCTTGTTAAAACAAATGTCATTTATAAAGGTACAATTCGCAAAACCAACCAGCAGTCGACCAAATATCCGGTTTATCAGGTACATTATGAAAACGGCGATAAGTTGATGTTTGCCCCTGGTGACGTCAAGTTTGTCGATTTGGATCATGATGGTTACATTACTCCAGGTGCTGCAACCAACGGAGATCATGGTGATTTAACGGTTATAGGAAACTCTACACCGCGTTATGAATACAGTTTCAGGTTTGGATTGGATTATAAAGGTTTCGACTTTTCCATCTTCTGCCAAGGCATTGGCAAGCGTAAGATCTGGGGTAGTGGTCAGTTGGCCATTCCAGGATTTTTTGCCAAGGAAGGCGCTATGCCAAAAACATTTGCAACAGAATATTGGACGCCTGAACGCACAGATGCTTTCTATCCAAGAGCTTGGGATTTAGGTGGTTCAAACTCTGGCTTCGGCATGCAAGTTCAAAGCAAATATCTATTGAACATGGCATACCTGAGAATTAAAAACATCAACATGGGATATTCTTTACCCAAGAATTTGCTGTCGAGTTTATATTTAACTAAAGCAAGAGTATATCTGTCGTTAGAGAATTTCTTCACCTTTGACAAGTTGAGAGGTTTGCCAATTGATCCTGAAGCCATCTCTGGTTACTCTATGTTTAGCAGTTCATACAATCTATCACGTACGGGAACAGGAACTCCTGTGTTCAAGTCTGTTTCTTGCGGTATTCAATTATCCTTTTAATTAAAGAAATTATGAGACGATATAAATTTTTAATATTCATTATATGTGCTGCAATCTTTACGAGTTGCAACGACATATTGGATCGTCCTTCGATAACAACAGCCGAAGATGATACCTACTGGAACAATGAACAAAAGGTTCGTTTGTATGCCAATTCATTTTACTCGTATTTCTTTGTCGGGTATGGTTTGAAATATTCTGACGTAGCATATACGCCAACAAATTATAATTTTAACGATGATGTTGTCACCCTTTCGACGCAACCTCAGTTTAATCGTGTAGTTCCTACTTCGTTAGGTAGTACGTCTTTGGGGCTCATGTGGAAAAGTGATTTTGCAGGTCCAACGTGGAATTTTTCTTGGATTCGCAAGTCTAATGTGATGATTGACCGTTTAGAAAGAGATATGGGAAGTGTACTCAATGCCAATGCATACAATCATTGGATGGGAGTAGCTCGCTTTTTCAGAGGGTTAGAATATGCACGTTTGGTGAATGTGTTTGGTGATGTGCCTTATTATAACCATGAAGTCAAGAATACTGATTACGATGCATTGTATAAAGACCGAACACCACGCAATGAAGTGATGGACTCTGTTTACAATGATTTTGTTTATGCCATGCAAAATGTGCGACTGAATGACGGAGAAATGTACGTGAATCGCTATGTTGTTGCTTCGTTTGTGTCAAGATGGGCACTTTTTGAAGGCAGTTGGCAGAAGTATTACTATCACAATGACGAAAGAGCAAGTAAATTTTTCCAGCTGGCTATAGAAGCCGGAGACATGGTCATCAATAGCGGAAAGTATGACATCGAACTGGATTTCCGTTCTTTGTTCGGATCTACAGATCTCGCAAAGACCAAAGATTGCATACTTTACAGACGATATGATCCCGGTCAGGGCATCACTCATTGTGTTGCCTCGAAATGTAACATGAACTCTCCTACGGATGTAGGACCAAACTT
>URFI01000240.1 GCA_900547085.1 uncultured Prevotella sp. | reverse complement strand
CCCTAACAGAAGCGACAGGTGTAAGTTTCATCATCGTCAAAGCGGCTGTCGCCGTTGCCGTTGCCGTATTGTGGAACTACCAAATGCAACGACTGTTTGTGTTTAACGGAAAGCTAAGCCGACCTCTGAAGAAAATAATCAACAAGAAAAAAACAACGATAGAATTGCCGGAATCTACATCCTCCGAGACGTTTATCCTACCTGACATAGAAAATTGAACACCATGAACTATAGAGACTATTTACAAAAACTCATTTATACCCTCATCAATCCCATCATCAAGGGAATGATAAAGATGGGAATCACGCCCAATATGGTGACAACCATCGGTTTTGTCGGCAACGTCGTCGCCGCATTCCTCTTCATCCATGCCAGTCAACTCACGCCGATATCCATGGGATTTTCATGGATTGGCTGGGGAGGAGCCATTCTTCTTTTCTCCGGTTTGTTTGACATGATGGATGGCCGATTGGCGCGTTTGGGCAACATGTCCACCACTTTTGGCGCATTCTGGGATAGCACTTTAGACCGCTACAGCGAACTCTTCTCGCTCTTCGGCATCACGCTTTACCTGATGACCGCTTCAGGAATCTGGGCAGGTGTCATTACATTCCTGGCCCTGGTAGGTTCCATCATGGTGAGTTATGTGCGGGCCCGAGCCGAAGGTCTGGGCATTGATTGCAAGGTGGGACTGATGCAACGTCCAGAGCGTGTCGTGGTGACCGCTTTTGCCGCCATCATCACTGGCTTGACCAGCAATCTGTGGTGGCTCATCGGGGGCATGACGCTCATCGCTGTTTTAGCCAACATCACTGCTTTTTGGCGCGTGGCGCATTGTTACAAACAATTGAAAGACCGATAGGTGTTCAGCATTTACATCATCCTGTTATACATCGTGTTGGCAGCCTACAAGCCCACACGCAAATTGGCCTTGGCCTTAACCCCCTGGGCCTTGTTTGGTTGTACCTATGACGTGATGCGGCTTTACCCCAATTACATAGTCAACCCGATAGACATTCGTGACCTCTATGAGGCTGAGAAACAGCTTTTCGGCATCACGACAGCAGCCGGAACGCTCACGCCTAATGAGTTTTTCGCACAACACCACTGCACGGCAGCCGACCTCTTGGCTGGCTTTTTCTACCTCTGCTGGGTTCCTGTACCCATAGCGTTCAGTCTGTACCTTTATCTTAAGGGCGATCGCAAGCATTATCTTCATTTCTCAACGGCATTTCTTTTCGTCAACCTCGTGGGATTTGCAGGCTACTACATCCATCCCGCTGCCCCACCCTGGTATGTCATGCAATATGGATTCGAACCCCTGCTGCACACTAGCGGAAACGTTGCCGGACTGGGCAGGTTCGATGAGCTCATCGGCATTCCGGTGTTCCAGTCGCTCTATGGCAAAAACGCCAACGTGTTTGCAGCCATTCCATCGCTGCATGCGGCCTACATGCTGGTAACAACCATTTATGCCATAATTAGCCGACAGCGAAAAGAGGTCATTGCCACTTTTGCCATCATCTGCATGGGCATCTGGTGGACTGCCGTGTACACCAGTCACCACTACCTCATCGACGTTGCATTGGGAATCGCTACTTGCGTTGTAGCTGTCGTGGTTTTCGAATGCCTGCTGCTCAAGGTTCCCTCCATCAGAAATACCTTTAATGGCTACATTCGTCGCATATCGTAAAATAAAGGCTTACTGGTCTGAAAACAAAGTCATTGGGTTTGGCGTCCAAACACGTTGACTTTGCCCGCCAATCTCCATGCTTTTAGACACCAAAGTCATTGAGTTTGGTTAAGCGCCTCAATGTCTTGATAATTAGAGTAATATGGCGATATGTACTCCTACCTTATCTCTGTCGTCGGTAGGAATTGTTTTCCACAACAACATCCTGCAACTCTGCCGGAGCGATACGTTCCACAATCCTCTTATAAGTTCACACTGCTGATGTCAACAAGGTTGGTGACAATGGCATAAATAGTAAGGCCCGCCGGCGAATGAATTTGCAGTTTTCTGGCTATGTTGCGTCGGTGCGTGATGACAGTGTTGATAGAAATGCACAGATGCTCGGCAATCTCCTTGTTCGTCATACCCTGCACCAAACTGATTACCACCTCTTTCTCCCTATCGCTTAACGCCTCTTGGTTTTGCGGTGTTTGATTGATCATGGATGAAATTTTAACCGACACGTCATTTTTCCTTAACTGCCGCTCTAAATGACGGATGGCCGGTGTGAAGATTTCATCCTCTACCAATGCGTGCTGCGAGAGCCATTGTTCACAATTGTACAGGTCGTAGAGGGTGGCCGTGAGCTGATTGTTTCTCAAACCATCAGAAGGTAAATACTTGATAATGATATTCTTGAGTTCTTTCAGCTTAAGGTCTGTCTGTCCATGATGTTTTGAATAAGTTTCGATATCATAGCTCTCGTTGGCCTTGTTGTTCAGCAAATCGTTAACGTAA
>URFI01000239.1 GCA_900547085.1 uncultured Prevotella sp. | reverse complement strand
GGCAAAATTAAGCAAAAAAAATCAATTTGTCCATGACCTTGTTGCTTTTTTAAGATTTATAGGCATTCAAGTTAGTAAACATAAAAAACCGATGCGCAGGGCTTTTGGCTCGCACATCGGCTCTCTAAGAGGTTTGATGTCATGGAAAAATGTGGATTCTTCCATGAATCTAATTGTTATTATGAATCAGTTTTACTTCTGTTACTTCGTCGGAACCTCTTCCAACACTTTCTTCAACAGGTTCCAGAAAGGCTCTACCGTGCTGATAAGGCAACGCTCTGTTGAGGTGTGTGGACTGCGAATGGTGGGGCCGAACGATACAACGTCCAGGTGAGGGTATTTACCTAAGATGATGGAACACTCCAAACCGGCGTGGTCTACCTGCACGATACCTTCTTCATTGTTTTGTTCTTTGTACAGTTTCATCAGCAAATCGAGCACCTCACTGTCAGGATTTGGATCCCATCCGCCATAACTTCCGCTGAACGTTACCTTCATTCCAGCCATGTTGAAACAGCTTTGCAGGGTTTCACCGATGTAAGCTTTCATGGATTCGTTAGATGAACGAGCCAAAATCTTCAATGAAGCTTTGCCTGATTCTATGTCGATGATGGCCAAGTTGGATGAGGTTTCCACCACTGTAGGGATGGAAGGAATCATGCGCATCACGCCATTGTGGCAAGCATAGATGGCATCAATGAGGTTGTCTTGTATGGCCTCGGGAACCTGTGTGGCCGGCGTTTCTACCTCTTCGGCTGTCAATTCGATTCCGCTCTCAATGTCTTTGTATTCTTGTATGAACTCTTCTTTCCAGTCGGCTACCATCTCTTGCAGTGCAGGAACGTTTTCTTTCGGCAGCGTGAGCACCACTTCGGCTTTGAATGGAATGGCATTGCGCATGTTGCCACCATGCCATGTGGCCAATCGGGCATCGAGTTCGCATATTGCTTCGTGTACCAATCTAACCATCAGTTTGTTGGCATTGCCACGACCCTCATGTATCTCCAAGCCCGAGTGTCCGCCACGAAGACCCGAAAGTGTTACCTTCACGGCCTTATCTGAAGCGTCAGTCGCTGCCTCTTTGTAATCCAGTTCGGCGGTGATGTCCACACCACCAGCACTACCAATGACGAATTTTCCCCACGTTTCAGAGTCTAAATTCATGAGAATGTCACCATCCAATTCGCCTTCTGGCAGGTCGTTGGCACCAAACATACCCGTTTCTTCATCGGCGGTGATGAGGGCTTCTATCGGGCCATGCTTCAAATTCTTGTCTTCCATGACAGCCAAGATGGCGGCTACACCCATTCCATTGTCGGCTCCCAGGGTGGTATTCTTTGCTTTCACCCATTCGCCGTCAATCCAAGTCTCTATCGGATCGGTTTCAAAGTTGTGCTTACTCTCCGGTGCTTTTTGTGGAACCATGTCCATGTGTGCTTGCAAAATCACCGTCTTTCTGTTCTCCATGCCTGCTGTGGCGGGCTTCTTCATCACTACATTCTTGGCTTTGTCCACATAAGCCTCGACACCTGCACGCTTTGCAAAGTCGAGTAAGAATTGATGTACTTTGTCAAGATGTCCAGAAGGACGCGGCACTTGCGTCAGTGCGTCAAAGTTTCGCCATACACAGGTCGGTTTCAGATCTTTAATTTCACTCATAGTATTTTGTTTTTTTTAGAGTTGTTGCTGGTGAGTTTTAATACACTTTGCTTCCAACTCGTGGTGAATAAATAGGTTTTTCAATTATTCTTGTGCAGGCAGAACGATTTTTCCAGCCTTCACGCATTTAAGTTTTTTCTTTGTGAACGATAGGGCTATCCATGCGTATATGCCCAGCAGGGCCACTAAAAGAGTTTGCACTGAATGTACAATCAGCACAAAATATAGGGCATCGGTTTCAGCTACTCCGTATAAAATCAGCATCGTCTTGACGGCAAAATGCCAAGGACCGGCTCCGTTAGGCGTTGGTACGATAACGGCAATGGAGCCTACGATGAACGTTACCAATGCGCACGACAGTCCTAAATGGGCGGTAGTATCAAAGCAAAAGAAGGTGAGATAGTAATGCAGAAAATAGCATAACCAAATTAATAAGGTGAAAGCAATGAACAAAGGTATGCTTTTTACCTGTCGAAGTGAAGCAATGCCTTGTCCAATGTCGTGCAAGGTGATTTTCACCTTATTATATATAGACAAACGTTTTAGTAGGAAAAATGCCAACACTAACACCGCCATGGCGCAGATGGCCGTGACAATGTAGCCGGCAGTAGAGAATTGTCGCAGTATCGCGTCAATGCTGGTGCCCGTGTGAACGAAAAAAGTATCGAATATCTTGATTTGGGCTGTCAGCGTGAGGGCCGTGATGAGCAACACCAAAAGAGAGTCGATGATGCGCTCGGTTACCACGGTTCCCAATGCTTTGGGAAACGAAACGCTGTCAAATCTGCTTAAAATGCCACAACGGGCGAACTCGCCTATGCGCGGAACC
>URFI01000238.1 GCA_900547085.1 uncultured Prevotella sp. | reverse complement strand
TTATAGGGTTTGAGAGTTGACTGGAGTGAAACGTCTGCTCACAATTGACGCATAAACTCTTCAGCTTCATGCAGCGTTTCTTGCTTGCCAACATCCATCAGCTTGAGGTTTGACTCTACATGTCCAATGATGGGAACCTGATTGCACACGCTTAAATAGAAATCAATCACGCCAAAACGGTCGGGAAAAGAATCCATCCATGGAAACAACTGTGGTGAAAAGGTGTGAATACCAGCAAAGGCAAGTTTCTTGTACTGCGCCACATTCAAGTTTGGATAGGGCGAACGAACCTCCCCAGTCGTCACGTTCGTCCAACCAACCAAGCGCATGTCGTCATCAAAAAGCAGGTAACGATTGGTGTTACGCTCACTTACCAACAAGGTTGCCGCAGCTTCCGTATGCGCAAAATAAAAGCGTTGAAGGTTGATGTTGCTTAGTATATCAACGTTATGAATCAATATTCTGGTGTCTTCAAACAAATGTTTGGCAGCCTTGATACCACCTCCCGTATCGAGCAACTGGTTGGTTTCTTCGCTGATACGGATATCTAAACCGAAATAATGATTTGCCTCTAAGTATTGAATAATTTGCTCGGAGAAATGATGCACATTGACAATAATACGACTAAAACCAGCATCTTTTAACTTGAATATCACCTGTTTGAGCAAAGGTTCTCCCCCAACTTCCACCAAAGCTTTTGGCACATGGTCGGTCAGCGGTTTGAGTCGGGTTCCCAATCCCGCTGCTAAAATCATTGCTTGCATCATATTTTGATTTTCCTTCATCGTCACTTATCAATCTAACGCGTTGCTGTCAACACCAATAGCTATTCAAGTTTCCCTCCTCAAAATAGCTACCTTGCCTCTAACGTTTGCTCTATTTTCTGTTCACGGTGATTGATTCTTACCTCAATTCCGAACTTATCATGAATGTGTTCTGCCAAATGTTGCGCGCAATATACGCTGCGGTGCTGTCCGCCTGTGCAACCAAATGAGAATATCAAACTGGTAAATCCTCGCTCAATGTATCGCGCCACATGACGATCGGCCAATTGGTATACGCTTTCAAGAAAGACGAGTATCTCTCCATCATCTTCCAAGAAACGAATCACAGGCTCATCCAAACCCGTCAAATTCTTATAAGGTTCATATCGTCCGGGATTGTGAGTGGACCGACAGTCAAACACATATCCGCCCCCATTTCCTGTTGGATCTTCGGGAATTCCTTTGTGATAAGAAAAACTGTTCACACGAACAATCAGCTCACCTCTATCATCATATTTGGAAAAAGTGGCGGGTCCATCAACTGGATTGGCCTTAAATATATTATTATCCGTAATCTTGAAGCCGTCAGTTCTCTTCACTTTTCGCTCCTCTTTGTTGGCAAATTGAGGCAATTCCGTCATCTCTTTGAGGATGCTCATCATGTATGGATAGGGAAAAACATGCTCGCCAAGCTTTATAAGCTCACGAAGATTCTGCATGGCTGCTGGAATAGACTGGATAAAATGCTTCTTCCGCTCGAAATATCCACGAAAGCCGTATGCGCCCAAGACTTGTAATGTGCGAAACAGCACAAAGAGATTCAATCGCTCAACGAAGTGTCTGCTTGATGGAACTTCCGTATATTGTTTCAAAGACTCATAATAAGCAGAAACCAAATCACGACGCAATTTAAAAGGATATTTCGCTGATGCCTGCCACAAGAAGGACGCTAAGTCATAATAGAACGGTCCTTTTCTGCCTCCTTGATAGTCAATAAAATAGGGATTACCATCATGATCGAGCATCACATTGCGTGCTTGAAAATCCCGATACAAGAAACATTCCGCTGGCTCTGACGTCAAATCTTTGGCAAACATACGAAAGTTGGCCTCTAACATCAGCTCGTGGAAATCGATTCCTGTCGCTTTCAAAAAGCAATACTTGAAATAATTCAGGTCAAACAACACGCTTTCTACATTGAATTCGGGTTGTGGATAACACTGTTGAAAGTCGAGTCCAACGGCTCCCCTCACTTGCATTTCGGGCAGTGCTTGAAGCGTTTTGGTCAACAGCTGCTTTTCATTTTGCGTGTATCTGCCGCCAGCATCACGGGCACTTTTCAGCATATCAAACAGCGAAGTATGTCCCAAATCGGTCTGAAGATACCTCAGTTCATCGTCACTAACAGCCAAAATCTGAGGAACCGGAAGCTGTTTGACCGTAAAATGCTCCGTGAGATAAATGAATGCATGATTCTCATCCCGACTGGTCCCTATCACTGCGATCACCGATTGGCCTGTTTTGTTGCCGAAACGATAATAAATACGATTGCTACCAGCCCCTTCCAACTTCTCTATAGTGGAAGGTTTCTCACCCGACCATTGCGCATAAAGTTCTATAAGTTTCTCCATATATTTCACTTCTTCTTCCCTTTGCTCCACAGGTTTACAGCACATTGAACCGTAACACGCTCGTTGATGAAAGGTGATATAGACAGAATGACAAGACAAAATTAAGCATTTTTTA
>URFI01000237.1 GCA_900547085.1 uncultured Prevotella sp. | reverse complement strand
CAACCCGTTGTCTACCTCCTTGCGTTGGTATTTGCGGATACTTCTGCGTGTTGTTATTGTTTTCATCTTGGAAATTTATTGTTTGACAAAGATATAAATATTTTCCAAAAGAAACATTTTGTGCAACCAATTTTTAAAATAAATAACCCAAAAATATTTTTCTTATGTCGAAAATAAGTTGTAGATTTGCAAAACAATTATCGTTTACGGATAGTTGTGCAATAATACTGAGTACTAAATCATAACCATATAACATTTTTTTTTAACTAAGAAATGGAGCAATCAAAAAACTTCGCTTTCGAAGAAGCTTTCGAGGAGGCGTTGAAATACTTTGCTGGTGACGAGTTGGCCGCACGAGTATGGGTGACCAAATATTCCATGAAAGACAGTTTCGGGAATATCTACGAAAAGTCACCAGAGGACATGCATTGGCGCATCGCCAATGAAATAGCGCGCATCGAGAAGAAGTATAAGAACCCGATGAGTGCGCGGGAAATCTTCGACCTGTTGGATCATTTCAAGTATGTCATTCCGGCAGGCAGTCCGATGACCGGCATTGGCAACAACTATCAGGTGGCCAGTTTGAGCAACTGCTTTGTGATTGGGCTGGATGGCGATGCCGACTCATACGGTGCCATCATGCGCATTGACGAAGAGCAGGTGCAGCTGATGAAGCGTAGGGGAGGCGTTGGGCACGACCTGAGCCACATCCGTCCGAAAGGTTCACCAGTTAACAACTCGGCACTCACCAGCACCGGCCTGGTGCCTTTCATGGAGCGTTACAGCAATTCCACCCGCGAGGTGGCGCAGGATGGCCGTCGTGGCGCGCTGATGTTGAGTGTGAGCATCAAGCATCCCGACAGCGAAGCGTTTATTGATGCCAAGATGACCGAAGGAAAGGTCACCGGAGCTAACGTTTCTGTCAAGATAGACGACGCTTTCATGGAGGCTGCTACCAGTGATAAACCTTATGTACAGCAGTTCCCTGTGGATGGTGATGAGCCGCTTGTGAAACGCGAAATCTCCGCCAAGGCTCTGTGGGAAAAAATTGTTCACAATGCTTGGAAGAGTGCAGAACCTGGCGTACTGTTCTGGGATACCATCATCCGTGAAAGCATCCCCGATTGTTATGCCGACCTGGGTTTCCGCACCGTGAGCACCAATCCATGCGGCGAAATACCTTTGTGTCCTTATGATTCGTGCCGCTTGTTGAGCATCAACCTTTATTCTTACGTGGTTCATCCATTTACCAAGGATGCCTATTTTGACATGGACAAATTCAGAAAGCATGTTCAAATAGCACAGCGCATCATGGATGACATCGTTGATTTGGAGCTGGAGAAGATCGATCGTATCCTGCAGAAGATACAACAAGATCCGCAGAGTGATGAGGTCAAGGGATCAGAATATCACCTTTGGGAGAAAATCAAGCATAAGAGCAGCCAGGGACGCCGTACAGGTGTAGGCATTACGGCCGAGGGTGACATGATTGCAGCCATGGGCTTGCGCTATGGAACGCCAGAAGCAACCGAGTTTTCTGTCAACGTTCACAAGAATTTGGCGTTGAGCGCCTACCGCTCTTCCGTAACCATGGCGCAAGAACGCGGTGCTTTCGCTGTATTTGATGCCAGTCGCGAGAAGAACAATCCTTTCTTACTTCGCATCAAAGAGGCCGACCAACAGTTGTATGCCGACCTGCAGAAGTATGGCCGTCGCAACATCGCTTGTCTGACAATCGCGCCTACTGGTACCACCTCACTGATGACACAAACCACCAGTGGCATCGAACCCGTGTTCATGCCGGTGTATAAGCGTCGCCGAAAGGTAAATCCCAACGATACTGACGTGCATGTAGACTTTGTGGACGAGGTGGGTGATAGCTTTGAAGAATACATCGTGTACCACAAGAAATTCTTGGAGTGGATGAACGTCAACGGCATCGATTCTACTAAGAAATATACCCAGGAGGAGATTGATAAACTGGTGGCGCAGTCGCCTTATTACAAGGCAACGGCCAATGATGTGGATTGGTTGGAGAAGGTTAAGATGCAAGGTGCCATCCAAAAATGGGTAGACCATAGCATCAGTGTGACCGTCAACCTGCCCAATGACGTGGATGAGGCCTTGGTTAATCGCTTGTATGTAGAAGCTTGGAAGAGCGGATGCAAGGGTTGTACCATCTATCGAGACGGGTCCAGAGCAGGCGTTATGATTTCTGTTTCTAAGAGTGAGAAGAAACAGAAAGGCAAGGAACAAGTCAAGGACAATAGTGCTGGTCAGAACGCACTGCCTCCCTGCAAGCAGCCAGAGGTGATAGAAGTGAGACCGAAGGTGCTGGAGTGCGATGTGGTTCGCTTCCAAAACAACAAGGAGAAGTGGGTGGCATTCGTCGGATTGCTTGATGGTTATCCTTACGAAATCTTCACTGGTTTGCAAGATGACGATGAGGGCATCGTACTACCCAAGTCGGTTGTCAAAGGAAAAATCATCAAACAGAAGCAGGATGACGGCCCCAGCAGATACG
>URFI01000236.1 GCA_900547085.1 uncultured Prevotella sp. | reverse complement strand
CAAAAATATGATGAAATGAGCAAATTTTGAACAATGAGTTTTGCAGAGGTCTCATATTATGAAAATGGTGTATATTATTCTCATTGCAGTAGTGGTCATCCTGGCAATTGCCTATCTGACCTATCGTAAAAACCACAATCTGGCGTTTGACGAAACGCGTCTGAAGGATGCCGTCAATCGTGTTTTCAGCGAGTCTGGCATGTCTACCCTGAAGCGGTCCGATTTCCTCTTGCGCTTGAAGCAAATCCTCAGCTGCACGCACAAGCAGGCGCTCTATATGTATGGAGTGGCTCGAACCAAAGGGCTTATCGTGGTCGATAACAAGCAGGTCAGCAAGGCTCCATAGCCAGCTGCATAGCACTACAGTGCCTATTTTATACTACATCTATTAAGGTGTAGGGTGTGGCAGGTGCCGTCGCGGTGTTCTCCTGATGGCCGGCCACCAGACAACATCCTAAAGAAAAAGGCGACACCTCATGATGTCGCCTTTTCTCATATATTGCTGTATAGCACTAACGGTACCGTGCCAACTAATTGCTTGCCTTTGGCTGCAAGTTGGTGATTTCCATTGTACACTCAGGCATTTCGCTATTATCCTGCTTGAAGGTAATGAACAGTTTTTTGATGCCCGCCGGGTAACTTGGCTTGGTATGGTCTACCTTTACTGCCATACTATAAGATACATTAGCCCTTTTCCTGCCGTCGTTGGGAGTTACTGACAGTGTAATCCAGTCCGGCAATTCATTCGTGACGGTTTCAAGCTTCATTCCTGCCTCATCCTCGTATGCATATTTGACAATCTGAAAGGTCTGAAAAGCAGAATATTGATCATACCTAAATTTGCTATACCAACCATAAACTGTATATCTATAACTATTCAATGTAAACGTAGCCTCAGAAAGGCCATCGTCACCAGGCTGGGCATCTGTGGTTGATGGCTTAAGGTAAAACTTATATCGCAAATCTGCATCCGAAAGTTGTTCATCAATCCTGTAAACAACAGCCTGTCCTGGCTTCCACGCTTTGACGGCAGCGAGATTGATGGTGAGCTTCTTGATGGCTGCTCGATGGTCTTTATCACTTACTGGTTTTATGCCCGCGAATGTTTCAGTATCCTTCGTCAACCAAATAACAGCTTTTGCATCTGCGCCCAGTTGCTGTGGAATCATGAAGATGGTGAGATTGTCGCGCTTGCCATCCTTCATCACACCCGTCACTTGGGTTCTGTTAACTTGGGTGGTTTTGTCTGGAGTGATAGTGGTACGGCCTACACCTTCATACTTGGGCCATTTCAGGCGAATGTTCTCCTTCGTGTCAGAGGGTGTCCAGTTGAAAGTGGGCATGTCGCCATTGAATGTCACCTCGCAAGTACCCTTGGCAGCCAAGCCCTGCATCTCGATACCTGCAATCTTATAGCCAGTGGGGCATTTGTCGCCAATGGCGAAGTTGACGGCTGTGAGGGCGTGATGCAAGGTAATCTTGGCAGGTTGCTGTTGTCCTTCCGCCTGAACCACAACGTTGGTCTTGCCTATCATGAGGTCTTTGTGCTGCGTTGCATCAATGTTAGCACCGAGGTCATAGGTCAACGAGTATTTGTCTGCGCCTGTTTTTTCAAGTTTGTTCTCTCCTTGCAGGTACGGATACACGCCTACCAGCTGCACGTATGGCTCTGCCTTGTTGTAGTATTTGGCTGCTCCACCCACCGTAACGGTTCCGGATTTAGATGCCTCACCATTGGCGATGAAGTTGAGCGTGTTGCCCATTTGGTCGAAGCCGCCCTTGCACGAATAGCCGTAAACGCTAAACTTAGAATCGTCTGGCATGACGCCAATATTGTCGTACATGGTTCCGCGCGTAGTGGTAGCAGCGTTGGTGGCAAATTGCAGTTTCACCTCGCTTCCTACCTTACCACCCTTTGCATCAGTAGTTCCCAATTCGTTGTCCACGTCTTGCGAGCAAGACACGGTCAGCATCAAGACACCTGCCATGGCAAGCATCAGCTGCTTTTGTCTATTTAGAAATCTATTCATTGCAGTTTTTGTTTTTGTTGTTCTGAAATTCCGTTATAACTAACTATTGGCCTATCAAGGTTTCAACCAATCTGGCAAATCATCTTGTCCCTCAGATGTTCCACCCGGGTCTTCAGGTTCTGTGGTTTCCCATGGCTCTACCTCAAAACCTGCTTCTGGTTGAGGGCTTGCTGCAAGAATACCAGCAGAAGATCCAAAAGACAACACCTTGCACACAGGGGACTCATAAAACTGTTTTACTTGTAACTTGTTTCGTTTCATATTCACAATTAATTCTTTTCGCTTAGTTTTGGCTACTGTTTATCCTGTTTTCGGTAGCTTATTCTACCATCATATTGAAAACTTTGCAAAGATATACATTTTTCTCCACATTAACGCTTTGGAGTATATAAAAAAACTAAAAAGCGCGATTAATTAGTTACCCCTCAAAAAGGCGAGATAGCATTTTTCACATTAACCTGCGGGAAGAATTGGTGATGAAAACTATTTAAGAGCAATAAAA
>URFI01000235.1 GCA_900547085.1 uncultured Prevotella sp. | reverse complement strand
GAACGACTGAAACATGAGTTCATGGGCAATGATGCTTGGATATTGAGTTATCGTGAAGAGTGTTTCGAACAGATTGGCTTAAAACCTTCCATCAAGATACCCGTGTACAACGGAAGTCTTGAATGTGAGTTTAGAAAGTATGCTATCTTCGACGGAAAGATGAAGGAATTTCGTGCCGAAGGAGGCATCATCAAGACTGAAGAGGAAAAGAAAGAGATGGCTGAAAAGCATCGCTTCAAGAAGAATAGAGAGTTCAAAAAACGCTTAGAAGAAAACGAAGAGAACGAAATTGCGGATATCCGCTCGTTCAAATTTCATTCTTTGGAACGAGTACAGGAGCGAGATGAGCGCAAAAAAGGCGGAAACCGCCGCAACGACCGCTCATATGATAGTAACGATAGGCCTGATTACAAAGGCAAGAAACGCTTTGACAAAGACGGACGTGGACGGTCATTTGGCAAGCGAGGTGGTAAAGAGCATGGAAGAAAGAATTATCAAATAGACGATTATGAATAAAACTTGGTTCAGTTTTCTTACCCTCATTGCCCTATTCGTAGGTGGACAACAGATGATGGCACAAAAGCAATTCACGCTCGAAGAGTTGAATTTTGGCGGGAAAAACTACCGCCAGTTCGTTCCAGAGAACCGCTACACAACCTGGTGGGGCGATGAACTGATTCGCACAGAAGCCAACCAATGCAGCGTCATCGACAAGAAAACGGGCAAAGAGCGCATCTTGTTCACGCTGGACGAAATAAACAAATACGCGGTAAGCGACTGCTCCAGCCAAGTTAAAAACCTGTTTAGTGCCTCGTTTCCTTACCCTGGAAAGTCGTTGGTACTGCTGCGGAATGGGGCAAACATGCGTTTGTACAACTGGAAAACGAAGAAGACAGAATGGTGCATAAGCACTGCTGACGAGGGCGAGGTAGCCGAATGGAATGCCATATCCAAGGCTACTTCTTATATAGAACCTAAAAGTCAGCAACTCCATATACGCACTGCTGATGGCAATGACACCCAGTTGACGACCGATGGAAGCAGGGAAATCGTGTATGGTCAAAGCGTACACCGTGACGAATTTGGCATACGCAAAGGTATGTTTTGGGCACCCAATGGACAGAAATTGGCATTCTATCGCATGGATCAGAGCATGGTAGCTGACTATCCGCAAGTAAACATCTTTGGCAGGATAGCGAAATGCGAACCCGACAAGTACCCCATGGCAGGCGAGAAAAGTCACAAGGTAACGGTGATGGTGTATGACTTAACCACGAAAAAGACAGTTGCTTTGCAGGCTGGTGACCCCACCGACCGATATTTTACCAACATTGCATGGAGTCCAGACAGCAAGACCATCTATATGTTTGAGCTGAATAGAGACCAAAATGACTGTCGGTTGGTGAGCTACGATGCGCAAACTGGCACGAAAATTGCTGAACTTTACCGAGAGACGCACGATAAATATGTAGAGCCACAGCACCCCATTGCATTCTTGCCTTGGGACAACAACCTCTTCATCATGCAAAGCCAACGTGACGGTTACAACCATTTATACCTCTACCAAGCTAACGGCAAGTTGGTAAAACAGCTTACCAAAGGCAAATGGGTGGTGTTAGACGTGATAGGATTCAATGCAAAAGATAAGTCAATTGTCTATACTTCTACCGAAAAGCATGCGCTGCAAACCAACACATACACCGTGAATGTCAAGACAGGAAAACGCAGATTGTTGGACAACGGGCGTGGCTGGCACAGTCCGTCATTATCCCCTTCTGGAACATTTGTCGTAGATAAGTACAGCGAACCCACCGTTCCACGCAACATAGAGATAATCAATACTGCCAACGGAAAGCGAACCCAGTACTTTGAAGCAGCTGATCCGTGGAAAGGATATCAAGTACCAACCTTTACATGTGGCACTATCAAAGCCGCTGACGGCACGACCGACTTGTATTATCGCATGGTGAAACCAGCCAACTTTGATGAAAACAAGAAATATCCTTTGGTGCTTTATGTGTACGGAGGACCTCATGCACACAACGTAGATGCACGTTGGCACTACGCTTCTCGCAGTTGGGAAACCTACATGGCACAGAAGGGATACATCCTCCTCATACTCGATAACAGAGGAAGTGAACGGCGAGGAAGGGATTTTGAACAAGCAACATTCCGCCAATTGGGTCAGATAGAGATGCAAGACCAAATGAAGGGCATTGAATATGTGAAGACTTTGCCATACGTAGATGCTAATAGAATAGGCGTGCATGGTTGGAGTTTCGGCGGTTTTATGACCATTTCGCTGATGACAAATTATCCCGAAACCTTCAAAGTGGGTGTCGCTGGCGGTCCTGTTATTGATTGGAAATGGTACGAAGTGATGTATGGAGAACGCTATATGGACACTCCACAAGCCAATCCAGAGGGCTACAGCAAGACTTCCTTGATACCACAAGCCAAGAATCTTAAAGGCAAATTACAAATCATTCAAGGCACTAACGACAAAACGGTGGTGCCTCAACACTGCTTGTCGTTCATCGCTGAGTGTATCAAGCAAGGCA
>URFI01000234.1 GCA_900547085.1 uncultured Prevotella sp. | reverse complement strand
TGCCATGCCCCACATTTTGGAGGCCTCAATGATAGGTGCGATGAAAGCAAAGCTTGAGCCTAAGAAAATAGGTACCTTCCCTTTCGTTACCAAATGAAAGATGAAAGTACCTATACCAGCGGTAAACAATGCTGTTGCCGGGTCCAAACCTACCAGCAATGGAACCAAAACGGTTGCACCGAATGCGACAAAGAGAAATTGCACTCCCACAATTCCCTTACGTAAAGGAGTTAATTCAATGGTATTCATCATGCAGGCAAAATTACAAATTAATATCGAATTGTGAATAAAAAAACAGTAAATGATTGCTACAGTGCAAGAAAATGAATATCTTTGTCTTGGTCAATCGTACCTTGTACGGTTTGCACAACACCTCTTACTTCATCTGAGATGACGAACATCAATAACAAAACATACTTTATGAAAATCAAGAATTTACTTTTACTCGCCTTGACTGTCTTCGGGCACCTGACCTTGCAGGCGCAAGACAACATCAAATTAATCGTTGGAACCTACACCAATGGTACCAGCAAAGGCATTTACTCGTTCAACTTCAATCAGTCCACCGGTCAGGCCACACCCCTCGACACGCTCGAACTGCAGAACCCATCATTCTTAACACTCGCCTCAGACGGCACGATGATTTATGCCGTAAGCGAAAACCATGACGAGTCGGCAGCGGTCAATGCCATCACGTTTGACAAGACAACGGGACACATGCAGCTGCAAAGTTCGTTCCCCACGAAGGGCGAAGACCCTTGCTATGTGGAAACTAACGGCAACCTGTTGCTGACGGCCAACTATTCGGGAGGCTCCATGAGCGTGTACCCCTTGAACGTAGACGGGTCGCTCTCAGCCATGTCGCAACAATTCAAAGGCTCGATAGGTGGACCAAACTCTGAGCGTCAGCAGGCACCACACGTTCATTGCGCACGATTCCTTCCCGACGGAAATGGCGTTATTGCTACTGATTTCAGTGCCGACCAACTGCTGCGATTCGAACTGGAAGACATGAAATCACTGGGTAACGCCAACGTTACCGCAAAGCTGTCCAAAGGTTCAGGACCTCGCCATATCGCCTTCAGCACCGACAGCAGGTTTGTTTATGTGATGAGCGAACTGTCTGGAGCGGTCACCGCATACCAATATAACTTTGGCAACATGAAGAAAATACAGGAGATACAGTCTGATGAAGTGGGCGCACAAGGCGGCGCAGACATTCACGTTTCACCCGACGGCAGATTCTTGTATACCAGTAACCGACTGAAAAACGATGGCATTGCCATCTTCAAAATCAATCAAAAAACAGGTTTGTTGACGAAGGTAGGCTATCAGCGAACAGGCATCCACCCACGTCATTTCAACATTACACCCAACGGACGGTTCCTACTTTGCGCCTGTCGAGACGACAATACCATTCAGGTTTTCCGCATCAACAGTGCTAATGGCTTACTGACCGATACGCATCAAAACATTTCGGTGGATAAAGCGGTGTGCGTACAGTTCTATCCCATCGTGATGCAACCTGACATCCAGGGTGACGGTGTGTTTAGGGTGATAGAGGTAACAAAATAAGTTTGTCTATACATCTGTCAAAAACCATCATCCTCCTTCTGACCTATTTTTGTCCTTATAAATGACAAAAAAATGGCCATCGTAAAATGATGAAATAGAAAAAATCAATAGGCAAACAACCCTCCTACATGACTTTTATTTCCAACAAATAGGTTGTTTTAGCAGAAAGTCATTGAGATAGTGCGGCAATAGCATACATATTGCCGCACTATCTGTATGCTATTGCGGCTCAACTGCATTGTTTTTTCACCGTTTTTCTTGGCTTTTTGGGGAAAAATCGGGGGTGAAAAAACCTGTTTTTTCACCTCTCATTCCACAACACTCTGATTCACTTTGATTTATACAAATCGCCCATATTTCGTGTATTTGCGTCGAGTTGTATGCTTGCTTGCGAATAAGTCAAGCACGGAAGCATGTTTGTAAAAATCTTTCTAACACGATAGCATAATTCTCCTATGCAAATAATCTATCTACTCCCCTCCCCCTCGGGGAGGGGTCGGGGGTGAGGCTGTCTTTATCATCTCTTCCAAATAATATAGATAATCACCGGTGCGCCAATCAATGGAGTTACGGCGTTGAGAGGCAAGATGCCTTGCGAACCGGGCAACACGCAAACAAGTTGGCACAAAAGAGCAATCAACGCCCCCATGGCCATGGTGATGGGAAGCAATTGAAGATGGTTGTCAGTGCCAATCACGAGACGCGCCAAGTGCGGAACAGCAAGCCCGATGAATGCCACCGGACCGCAATATGCCGTGGTAACGGCCGTGAGCCATCCCGTGATCACCAAGAGCCAACTGCGTACCGAGCGCACGTCTACGCCCAAGTTGCGCGCGTATGTTTCGCCCAACAACAGCGCATTGAGGGGTTTGATTAGCAAAACGGAACCCACCAACCCTACTACAATCGCACCAGTAAACATGGGCAGTTGCGACAACGACACGCCACCAAAGTTGCCCATGCCCCACATGGTAAACGATTTCACGCCTTCTTGGGTGGCAAAA
>URFI01000233.1 GCA_900547085.1 uncultured Prevotella sp. | reverse complement strand
GGGGCACGGATGAAGGTCATGGGGATGTCGTTTTCAATGCCTTCGAATGATGATACGGTATGAAAACTGCCCAACTGTCTGCCATAAGCGTTGCGGCAAACATCAATATCCATCGTGGAAATGCGTGAAGCCGCTTGCCCATTCTCCTGTTTTGCCAGCAAGATAAGTCCTGCGCAAGTGCCAAATATCGGCAATCCCTCACGGATTTCACGCTGTATGGATGTCAGTAAATCGAGGTCATGCAGCAACTTCACCATCGTAGTACTTTCTCCGCCGGGAATAATCAGACCGTCTTTCGGCTGTTGCCAGTCGTCTTTATTCCTCACTTCAAACGTTTCTACGCCCAAAGAACGGAGCATTCGTTCGTGTTCGACGAATGCTCCTTGTAATGCCAATATAGCTATTTTCATCTGTTTACTTTCCTCTTTCTGCCATCAGCACTTCAATCTCGTGTTCGTTGATGCCCACCATGGCCTCACCAAGGTCTTCTGACAGCTCGGCCAACCGCTTCGGATCGTTGTAGTTGGTCACAGCCTGAACGATGGCGGCTGCGCGCTTGGCTGGATTGCCCGATTTGAATATGCCCGAACCCACGAACACTCCTTCAGCTCCGAGTTGCATCATCAGGGCTGCATCGGCAGGAGTTGCCACACCACCGGCGGCAAAGTTCACCACAGGCAGCTTGCCGTTTTCGTGTACATACTGCACCAATTCGTAGGGAACCTGCAATTGTTTGGCGGCCTCGTACAGCTCATCTTCAGCCATAGAGGTAAGTCTTCTGATTTCAGCCTGCATCATGCGCATGTGCGTCACAGCCTGAACCACGTCGCCCGTACCCGGTTCTCCCTTGGTTCTGATCATGGTTGCGCCTTCAGCGATGCGTCTGAGCGCCTCACCAAGGTTCTTTGCACCGCAGACAAAAGGCACGTCAAACTTGGTCTTGTCAATGTGATAGACACCGTCTGCGGGCGAAAGTACCTCGCTCTCATCGATGTAATCAATCTCAATGGCCTGCAAAATCTGAGCTTCAACGAAGTGTCCGATGCGGCATTTGGCCATCACCGGAATGCTTACGGCCTTCTGAATACCCTTGATCATGTGCGGGTCGCTCATGCGCGAAACGCCACCTGCCGCGCGAATGTCGGCCGGTATGCGCTCAAGAGCCATCACCGCACAGGCTCCGGCTTGTTCTGCGATACGTGCTTGCTCGGGTGTTGTAACGTCCATGATGACGCCTCCCTTGAGCATTTGTGCTAAATTACGATTCAGTGTTTGTCTTTCAGTTGTTTTCATTTTATTTGTTTTTGTCGGTAAATACTTGGTGTTGAGTTTCCCATCTTCTTGAAAAACTTCGTGAAATGCGACTGTGAGTTAAACCCCAGCGCGTACGCTATCTCTTGAACGGTCTTGCTGGTGGTGTCCAATAAGAACTTGCTTTCGTGAAAAACGTGTTCGTCGATGAGGGTCTTCGGCGTTTTCTGCACGATGCGTTTGGTCACCTGTCCCAGGTAACGGGGACTCACGTTCAGCATGTCGGCATAAAACCGCACGTCGTTGTTGGTGGCATAATGCGTAGACACGGCTTTCATGAATGCGTTGAGCAGTTCGCTTCCCCGTCCTTTCAGTTCGCCCATCTGGCTCATTTGCTGATGAATGTAAGCGTTGCCTCTACTGATGGCCTCCCTGAAATCATCTGTTTCGCCCAGAAAATAGGCTATGGCCGAGGTCAGGTTGCTGCCCAATCCGTGTGCGTTGGTTTGCCAAAGGGTGGGCGAGGGCTCCACGTGCATGTCGCCATCTTGCTGCCATGCGATGAAATCGTGGTCGTCTCCGCTGTGCAACAGCACGGCCCGGCACCCCATGTCCAATAGCTTTCTCATGCCGTTGACGATGTCGTCGTGGGTCTTGAGCGGACTGTTCAGCAAGTAGGCTGCGTCGTTTTGCTTCAAGATAACCAGCGAGCACAGCGGCAGCAGCTTGGTCTTGACGCTGTCAATCATCTCTGGTGGCATCAGCAGGTCGCCTTGGCTCGACGTTACCACCGGATCGTAGATGAGTTTCAGTGGTTGACGTTTCGCCAAAATGCTCACCATGTTATCCAGCGTCTTCACGTTGCGAACCATGCCAACCTTCACCACCGAGGGCTTGATGTCATCAATAAGCGCTTCCACCTGCTCTGCCACTACATCGGCCGGGATGTCGTAAAATCGCTGGATGCCAAGCGTGTTCTGCATGGTGATTGACGTGATGACCGACACGGCATATCCGCCCAAGGACGTGATGACCTTGATGTCGGCCTGGATTCCGGCTCCCCCAGAACCGTCAGAACCGGTGATTGTCAATATCGTGTTGCGCTGTTTCATGCTACGTCGGCCCCTGATGGTGTGGCACCATGCGCGCCGATTATCAGATACAAAGGAAAACAAAAAAAGCGAGTTGTACAAATATTGTTCTCATTATGACAATGAAAAGGTTGTTTTGTGCAAGTCGTAACCCAGCGAGCAATGCGAAATTTTCTTGACAAAGCCTTCTTCATAACTCGCATATTCGCAGCCTCACGCCCCTTTGCTCGTAAATACGGCCAGGATTTC
>URFI01000232.1 GCA_900547085.1 uncultured Prevotella sp. | reverse complement strand
CTGACATGTCGTCCGAGCCTCATTATTCGTCGCTGGTTTTAAACAAAAGCGCATCTTCTGCCATCACCTTCTGTAACTGCTTCGCATTCGGTTTGAACGACACGTAGGTTAAATAGCCAGCCACAGCACCACCCACCACGGGGACAACCTTGCTCAAACGCTTAGTCAAAGAGCCTTTGGTAACTTTCCCACGCACCCATTTCGACATGCTTTTTACAAAGGGAAGCCAAACATTGGTAGGCACATTGACCTGTGGTAAATGAGACGCCATGTCCTCAGAAAGTGCGCGTGCAACCTCCTTGACGGCTTGATTAGCAACATCCGACCCAAGCATCGCTCCTAAGAAGATGGTCAATAAATCGTAAGCTGAATCCTTCATCTTTCCGTCTCGCTCTCTCAGGTCTGGATAGCCGTATAGATAGGCCAACTTTTGAGCAATAATCAAAGTGTGGTAGTAATACTGCAACAGGTCAATGGGTATGGCGACGAACACCGCTGCCCCACCGGGTATGCCTGTTACCGTCGAGACAAGGGTTGCCATCTTGGCCTCTTTGACTATGCAATCGCCAGCGATTTTTGCGATTAATTTTTCCGAAACGACATCAATTGGACGCTGCAAGGCAGCCTTTTTGATTTCCTCGTCGGTGCAATGAGGACGCAAAGCCTCCACTAAAAATTCAACTCTATCAACCTTGGCCCCTGGGATATTCAAGATGGCAAACATCAGTTTGCTCCACCTTGTCACTTCTTTATTTTCCTGATTTTCCATCGTTCAATCGTTTTTGTGCACACTCTGAATCGTCAAACCTACGCTAAACTTTAGCTAACCGAATCATAGCGGCGAACATCGTTCAGCCACAAAGATAACAAAAAAAATGATAAGCAGACACATCTGTCAGCATAAACATTAACGGCAGCGCATCTTATGAAGGCCATTTTACCTGAATGCACAACTGGCACGACAGCCTATTACACCGGCTCAGTTGCACCTTATATTAACATGTGACTACCATGCTTTGACATGTTTTCACCTTGGTCATCATCAGGGTAAAGTTTTCTCATAAAGTTTGAAAGTTCCATACTCGAGAGGTTGTGCAAGTATCCCCTAATCACGCCAATTCCAGAGAAATGAGCACTCTCTATTATGAAGTTGAATCTATTAAAATAAAAAAAATGTTTTTTTCTATGGTTTTCTAGAAAACTTTACTATATTTGCAAGCGACTATATGGGGATTTGTGAAAATCTCTAATTAGTTTAGTTAAGTCTAGTTTAGTTTTTGTGTTGGTTGGGGGTTACCGATTGGTAGCCCCCAAGTTTTTGATTGTCCCAATATGAGCTGTGTTTTATGGTTGCATGTCCCGAACAAAATCTGATAGCAGCAATGCTATGGGCTTCATTAAAGTACTTTCAACATACAATCTCGCAGCGTGGATAACACATCTGCGAGATTGTAGATATTGGTAGTGCGGTCTTTATACCATCGGTAGCGATGGCCATATTGATGATAACAGCCTATAAAGTCTACAGTGTGATGGCAGCACCAGCCACCAGCCAAATTGCCGGTTGCGGCACATTGCCTGCATCCATGTAGGTCTTGTTCAAAATGTTGTTGGCATTGAGGTACGCCTTCCAGTTACTTTCGTTCCACATTAGACGTGCATCCACCACGCTATAAGGTTTGTACGAGTGAGCCACCCCCTCCCGGTCCTTGTAGCTTCCCATACGGTCGAGATAACGACAAGACACGCCTAAATCTAATTTGTCAATGAGATGGAGCTGTGCATCAGCCACAAGCTTGTGCTTGAGATACTCCAAGACATATTTGCTGACAATGCCTTTTTCCTCCTTGTGGTCTTGATTGATAAAGGAATAACCCAAAGACACATTCTTCAAGAAATGCTGTGATGGCAGAATGCGCAGGAAATTAAAGTCGAAACTGCTCTCAACACCCAACGAATTGATAACGCCAAAGTTGACACTCTTCCACACCAATTCATTTTTTTCATTGCGTGTACCATCTTGTATCCAGTCAATCAGGTTTTTGTGATGATTGTAATACACGGCAGCCTTGGCGTTAATGTAGGGGTTGCCATACTTGACACCTCCCTCGAGGGCGGACAGTTCCTCTGGTTTTAGGTGCTTGTCTGCCTTATGACCACCTACAGAATAGAACAATTCCGTCATGGATGGCATGCGCAGCGAGGTGTTGTACGAGGTATAAAGCTTAAAGGCATCACCGATGCGATAGCTCATATCTACCCCTGGATACACGCGCATGTTCATGTTCGCCTGACTGTTTTTAACGGCAATCAAGCCCGCCGAGAGGGTGAACCTATTGAGCAGCACGTTATGTTCAAATACAAATTGCGTATTGGTGCGTTGCATTCCGTTGGTGTACTGACGGTCAGTGCCATGAATGGGGTGTGGGTTATCAAGTTTTTCCCCAAGGTTTCCACTCATCAAATTTTCGTGTCTCAGCTCAGCACCGAAGGCTGTTCTACCTCCAACCCAATCAAAGTAGGCATTCAGATTGACGCCATACACGTCGGTACGGTGGTAGTTGAATGGATATTTGTCAGGCTCGCCACGAAACAACTCGAACCTATCCATGCCTCGGTTCCAATAAACAGACGGGCGAAGGTGAAATTTACCTTGTTTGTTCTCGGCTTGTATGGCTGTAAACGTCTTGAAAGTATGCTCAA
>URFI01000231.1 GCA_900547085.1 uncultured Prevotella sp. | reverse complement strand
AGTGATGTTGTTGACAATCTGATTGTAAAAGAAGACAAGAAAGGTGAAACTCTGGAAGCCAACAAACAAGATGCAATCACAACAGCCTTCAAGAGCCAATTGCCTAAAATGGATAAGGTTGAATTCAATGTGATGACGCAAGCGTTGGGAGAAAATTCGGCTCCGGTCATGATTACTCAAAGCGAATATATGCGTCGTATGAAAGAAATGGCAAATATTCAAGCCGGAATGAGCTTCTACGGCGAAATGCCTGACATGTTCAATCTGATCCTGAATTCAGACCACAAGTTGATAAAACAAGTATTGAATGAAGAAGAGAATGCCTGTCAAGCAGAAGTAGCTCCGATACTCTCCGAAATGGATAACGTCAACAAACAACGTAATGAGTTGAAAGACAAACAGAAGGATAAAAAGGAAGAAGACATCCCAACAGCTGAAAAAGATGAATTAAACGATCTCGACAAGAAGTGGGATGATCTGAAAAGCAAGAAAGAAGCTATCTTTATCGGCTATGCAAGCAATAACAAAGTTATCCGCCAGCTTATCGATCTGGCCTTACTTCAAAACAATATGTTAAGAGGTGAAGCTTTGAATAACTTCGTAAAACGTAGCATTGAGCTGATTTAATATCGCCCCTTTAAACATTACACATACTTCAAGAAAGAGCATTCAACGTTAAATACACGTTGTAATGCTCTTTTTCAATTTAAAACGATCGGCAAAATATCGATTAATTGAAAAGTATTGTATATATTTGAACACTTAATAGACAAAAAATTCAATTGTTTGATTTGGGTTATGAGAAAGATTTTTTTAGTGTTCATTACTTTATGGCTGATTATCCCGGCTATCCATGCCCAAAAAGTAGGACTTGTATTAAGCGGTGGTGGCGCCAAAGGAATGACGCACATCGGCATCATTCGCGCATTGGAAGAAAACAACATCCCTATTGACTACATTGCTGGTACTTCCATGGGAGCCATTATCGGCTCCTTGTATGCCATGGGATACTCTCCTGATGACATGGTAGAACTACTCAAATCGGAGGACTTTAAACGATGGTATTCCGGAGAAGTGGAAGAGAAATACGTATATCATTTCAAAAAGAATCTTCCCACTCCCGAATTTTTCAATATTCGTTTTTCATTCAAAGATTCACTGAAGAGTTTAAAACCTCAATTCCTGCCTACCAGTGTTGTCAACCCGATTCAAATGAATCTCGTGTTTGTTGACCTATATGCACGTGCTACGGCCGCTTGTAAGGGAGATTTTGATAAACTTTTTGTTCCTTTCCGTTGCATTGCGTCCGATGTGTACAATAAAAAACAGTTAGTCATGAAGGAAGGAGATTTAGGAGATGCCGTCAGAGCTTCCATGAGCTTCCCTTTCATGTTTAAACCCATTGAAATAGACAATGTACTGGCCTACGATGGAGGTATCTATAATAACTTTCCCACGGACGTCATGAGAGATGATTTTCATCCGGATGTCATTATAGGAAGCGTTGTATCCACCAATCCCACTAAACCCAAGGAAAATGACCTCATGAGTCAAATTGAGAATATGGTGATGCAGAAAACCGACTATTCTATTCCGGACTCTATGGGGATTTTAATGACATTCAAATATGACAACGTCAACCTGATGGATTTTCAACGCATCGACGAATTACATGATATAGGATATAATCGAACCATCAGCATGATGGATTCTATCAAAAGCCGTATCCATCGGCGTGTGAATCTGGACAATATTCGTTTAAGGAGAATGGTATACCGTAGTAATTTCCCGGAACTACGTTTTAAAAATATCATCATTGATGGAGCTAATCCACAACAACAGGCATATATGAAGAAAGAATTTCATAAGTCGGATAACAAAGAATTCACCTATGAAGATTTAAAGCAAGGTTATTTTCGATTGCTATCAGATAAAATGATTTCAGAAATCATACCGCATGCAATTTATAATCCGGAAGATGACACCTATGATCTGCATTTAAAAGTCAAACTGGAAAACAACTTTGCTGTACGGCTGGGAGGTAACATATCCACCTCCAATTCGAATCAGATCTACCTGGGACTTAGTTATCAGGACTTAAACTACTATGCCAAAGAGTTTATTCTTGACGGGCAACTTGGAAAGGTATATAACAACGTGCAATTTATGGCAAAAATAGACTTTGCCACTGCCATTCCTACCTCGTATCGTCTTATAGGTTCGATCAGTACTTTCGACTATTTTAAGAAGGACAAACTTTTTTCGCGAAATAACAAACCGGCCTTTAACCAGAAAGACGAACGTTTCTTGAAATTACAGGTTGGATTACCTTTCCTTTCGAGCAAGCGAGCAGAGTTTGGAGTAGGAATTGCAAGAATAGAGGATAAATATTTTCAAAAAAGTGTCATTGACTTCGGAAATGACAAATTTGATAAAAGCCGCTATGATTTATTTGGTGGATCAATTAGTTTTAATGGAAGTACTCTTAATTCCAAACAATATCCTACACGTGGATACAGAGAAGCCCTTGTAGCCCAGATTTTCGTTGGAAAAGAACGATTCTATCCGGGCGAAGGAAGTACGACCAGTAACAACAAAGATCATCACTCCTGGCTGCAATTATCTTATATGAAAGAGAAATATCATAATATGAGTGAACATTGGGTTTTAGGATGGTATTTGAAAGCCCTGTATGCCTCCAAAAACTTCTCCGAGAACTATACGGCCACAATGATGCAAGCTGGAGAGTTTTCTCCTACATTACATAGCAAATTGACTTACAACGAAGCCTTTCGTGCCAATCAATTTGTCGGAGCCGGCATTCGGCCTATTTACCGTTTAAGCCAGATGTTCCATCTTCG
>URFI01000230.1 GCA_900547085.1 uncultured Prevotella sp. | reverse complement strand
CCCTGTGTAGCACGCCCCATCACACGACATTCCGAGACAGCCAATCTAATGGTAATACCACTCTTATTGATGATCATCAAATCATTGTTATCGGTCACATTCTTAATCGCAACCAGACGTCCAGTCTTATCTGTAATGCTCAGTGTCTTGACACCTTTACCGCCACGATTGGTCTTTCTGTAATCCTCTACCAAAGAACGCTTGCCATAGCCGTTTTCACTGACTACCATGACCGTCTCGTTAATAGGATCATTAACAACAATCATGCCAACTACAGCGTCGTCACCATCATCCAGTCGCATACCACGAACACCGGTTGCGGTACGTCCCATGGTGCGAACGGTATTTTCATCGAAACGCACTGCCCTACCATTGCGGTTAGCCAGAATGAGTTCGTTTTCACCATTGGTCAATCTCACATCAACTACTTCGTCACCTTCTGCAATACTGATGGCGATGACGCCATTGGTTCGTGGACGGGAATAGGCCTCAAGACTTGTTTTCTTCACAGTACCATTCTTGGTTGCAAAGACGACATAGTGCGAATTAATAAACTCCTCGTCGTCCAGTCCTCGCAAACGCAGGATTGCATTGATAGCATCATCACTGTCGATGTTGAGTAAATTCTGGATGGCACGACCCTTAGAATCCTTAGCTCCCTCTGGTATGTTATAGCACTTGAGCCAATAGCATCGTCCCTTCTTGGTGAAGAACAACATGGTTTGGTGCATGGTAGCGGGATAGATAAACTCCGTGAAGTCTTGATCACGATGTGTGGCACCCTTAGATCCAACACCACCCCTGGCTTGTTCGCGGAAGTCAGACAGTGGTGTTCGCTTGATATATCCAAGATGACTTACGGTAATAACTACAGGATCATTTGGATAGAAATCCTCTGCATTGAACTCATGTTCATCAGGAATAATCTTTGTGCGGCGGTCATCACCGTATTTCTCCTTTACCTCGTTCAGCTCATCCTTCATCACCTTCTTGCAAAGTTCGGGATCTGAAAGAATGTTTTCCAGATAAGCGATGAGTTTTTCCAACTCATCATATTCAGCATGCAATTGATCCATACGAAGTCCTGTCAACTGAGACAGACGCATGTCAACAATGGCCTTACTCTGCAGATTATCCAGGTCAAACCGCTTTTCCAAATTAGTTTGAGCTTCCGAAGGCGTCTTACTTCCACGGATGATGTGAACCACTTCGTCAATGTTGTCGCATGCAATAATCAAGCCTTCCAAGATATGGGCGCGTTCTTGCGCTTTCTTCAACTCAAACTTGGTCCTGCGGATGGTTACATCATGACGATGCTCCACAAAGTACTTCACACATTCTTTCAAGCTCAACAAGCGTGGACGACCTTTAACCAGCGCGATGTTGTTAACCGAGAACGAACTTTGCAAAGCCGTCATCTTAAACAATTTGTTCAAGATAACATTGGCATTGGCATCCCGCTTGATGTCAATAACAATACGCATTCCCTGCCGACCCGATTCATCGTTAACGTTTGAGATACCGTCCAGCTTACCTTCTTTCACAAGAGCTGCTATGTATTCAATGAGTTGTTGTTTGTTAACGCCGTATGGAATTTCTGTGACAACAATCTTATCGTGGCTCTCATCACTTTCAATCTCGGCTTTTGCTCTGATGATGATACGGCCACGACCGGTTTCGTAGGCATCCTTCACGCCCTGCAGGCCATAGATATAAGCCCCTGTCGGGAAATCAGGAGCCTGGATGTGTTTCATCAGTTCATCCAGCTCGATGTCAGGGTTGTCGATATATGCGCAACAACCTTCTATCACTTCACGAAGATTATGAGTTGGCATGTTTGTCGCCATACCCACCGCAATACCATTTCCACCGTTTACAAGTAGGTTTGGTATCTTGGTCGGCATAACCGTTGGCTCCTGTAAAGTGTCATCAAAGTTGTTGGCCATATCCACGGTATCCTTATCCAGGTCGTCCATGACATGCTCACCCATCTTTGACAATCGACATTCGGTATAACGCATGGCAGCAGCAGAGTCACCGTCAACACTACCAAAGTTACCTTGCCCGTCTACAAGCGTGTAGCGCATGTTCCAGTCTTGTGCCAAACGTACCAAGGCACCATACACAGAACTGTCACCATGAGGATGGTACTTACCAAGCACCTCACCTACAACACGAGCACATTTCTTATATGGCTTGTCACTTGTATTGCTAATACCCAGCATACCGTATAAGATACGACGGTGCACAGGTTTGAAACCATCACGTACATCAGGAAGGGCACGAGCCACAATCACAGACATCGAATAATCGATGTATGACGACTTCATTTCCTCCTCAATGTTAATCTTCATGATCCTGTCATGATCAATTGTCTGATTTTCGTCCATTCAATCGTTAGTATAAATATATTGTTAAATTCCGTCTAAAATCGCCTATAAGCACATTTAATTTCGCTCTGTGACGTTTTGCCTATTTATTTCAACATGCTAAAGTACAACTTTTTTCCGAATAAGAAAGGCTTTAAACGATAAAAAACGCAAAATTTAGCAATATTGAGCATATTGGTGAAACTGGAGTGATAGCAATTGCCTTCACACCTAACGAAGAGCAACCGACTGTGAATTCCCTGCCAGCAACGATGCTGACTTTTTTCAATCCGGGCTTTTCTTTGAAACATCAACACGCCTAGAGGTCTGTTAAAGAAGATGGTAATAACGAACAATCAAAAATTTCCATATATAATACTTCTTTTTAGATTCGTAAGGTTAAACTGTCCTGGTTATGGCTTACAAGTTACATGGAGAGCAGTTGTTCGTCTTCCAATTCACAGCCACGAAAGCCCATTTCTCCGGCTCGTTGTTTATCA
>URFI01000229.1 GCA_900547085.1 uncultured Prevotella sp. | reverse complement strand
TGGACCCCGTCAGCGGTATTTCATACGGTGAACCAGCACCCAACATCTTCTCTTTCAACTCGCCAGAGGGTGCCTGTCAGCATTGCAAAGGTTTGGGCTATGTCAACGAGATTGATCTTTCAAAAGTCATTCCGAATGACAAACTTAGCATACATGATGGTGCCATCGTTCCATTGGGTAAATATAAGAACCAGATGATATTCTGGCAAATCGATGCCATCTTGCACAAATACGACTTAACGCTCAAAACTCCATTCAAAGACATACCGCAGGATGTAGTTGACGAAATACTTTACGGAAGCCTTGAAAACATCAAGATTTCCAAAGATTTAGTTCGCACCAGCAGTGACTACTTTGTGACTTTTGAAGGCATCATCAAATACCTGCGTACAGTCATGGAGAATGATGATTCGACAGCCGGACAAAAATGGGCTGACCAGTTTCTTGCCACGACCACTTGTCCTGAATGCAACGGCATGAGGCTCAAGCGAGAATCGTTGTCGTACAAGATATGGAACCGAAACATTTCAGAGATTGCCAACCTCGACATCACTGAACTGAAAGAGTGGCTCGACCATGTGGAGGAACATCTGGACAAACAGCAAAAGGCTATTGCTACAGAGATTGTGAAGGAATTGAGAGCACGCGTGAGTTTCTTACTGGAAGTTGGTCTCGACTATCTTTCACTCAACCGCGCGTCTGCCTCTTTGTCCGGAGGCGAGAGCCAGCGCATCAGACTGGCCACTCAAATTGGCTCACAACTGGTCAATGTGCTGTATATTCTCGACGAACCCAGCATTGGTTTGCACCAAAGAGATAACGAACGGCTCATCCACTCACTGAAAGAATTGCGCGACATGGGCAACTCTGTCATTGTCGTGGAGCACGATAAAGACATGATGTTGGCTGCCGATTACATTATAGACATTGGCCCAAAGGCTGGACGCAAAGGAGGTGAGGTAGTCTTTCAAGGCACTCCGCAGCAAATGCTCCAGCAACATACCATCACGGCCGATTATCTAAATGGCAAGCGAGCCATTGAGTTATCAGCGAAACGGCGTGAGGGCAACGGCAAAAGCATTTGGATAAGAGGGGCAAAAGGTAACAACTTGAAGGATATTGACGTGGAGTTTCCGCTTGGAAAACTCATTGTCGTGACGGGCGTGTCGGGTTCTGGCAAGTCTACCCTCATCAACGAAACTTTGCAGCCCATACTGTCGAAGCATTTTTATCGCTCGCTGAAAAAGCCAATGCCGTACGATTCGATAGAAGGCATCGACTATATAGATAAGGTGGTAGATGTAGATCAAAGTCCGTTAGGGCGAACTCCACGAAGCAACCCAGCCACCTACACAGGCGTGTTCAGTGACATTCGCTCGCTCTTCGTCAACCTACCCGAGGCTAAAATACGGGGTTACAAACCTGGACGCTTCTCATTTAACGTGAAAGGTGGACGATGTGAGGCCTGCGGTGGCAATGGTTACAAGACGATAGAAATGAATTTTCTGCCTGATGTGATGGTGCCATGCGAGGTTTGCCATGGCAAACGCTACAACCGCGAGACACTTGAAGTGAGATATAAAGGCAAAAGTATTGCCGACGTGCTGGACATGACCATCAATCAGGCGGTAGAATTTTTCGATGCCGTACCGAACATTCTACACAAAATCAAAACTATTCAGGATGTTGGCTTAGGCTACATCAAACTGGGACAGCCCTCCACTACCCTTTCGGGCGGTGAGAGTCAGCGGGTGAAGTTGGCTACCGAATTATCCAAACGTGACACGGGAAAAACGCTGTACATCCTTGACGAGCCAACCACAGGACTGCATTTCGAGGACATCCGCATCTTGATGGACGTGCTTCAACAATTGGTTGATCGTGGTAACACAGTTATAATTATCGAACACAACCTGGATGTCATCAAGTTGGCCGATTACATCATTGACATGGGACCAGAGGGTGGACGTGGCGGCGGCATGGTTTTAACCACGGGAACGCCTGAAGAAGTGGCCAAAAGCAGTAAGGGACACACCCCAAAATTCTTAAAACAAGAACTTAAAGGCTAACTCCCTTTCCTATAGAGCCAGCCTTATTTTGTAGAAGCAGGAAAGTCCCTGCTTCTTTATTTTTTATACTTAAATGTTACAAATATTTAGGAGATTCACCGTATTGATTGGCCTCTGCTTGCGAATCTTGGCAGCACCAAACGATCAATAAGATACTTCCAATCAACGGAATGATTCCCCAAAGAATATTCCAACCACTCTTGTTAATGTCATGCAAGCGACGAACTGTAACAGTTAAATTGGGTAAGAACAATACGAGTGCCGCAATACAATAAATCGCTCCGTAAAAAGAGTACTCAAAGGTGATGCCAAAAAGATTATCCAATACAGCTGCTGCAATTAAAACCAAACAGTAAAACAGTATGAACCACCAATACTCTGACCGGCGCGCACGCCCCTTAAAGGTTGCATACTTGTTAAAAACTTGACGAACGGCATCGGAAAACGACAGTTTGGGCGATGCCTCACGAATAGAATTTTGTTCCATAGTTTTATTTTTTAATAGGTACAATCTGATTATACCTTGGTTATTAAGATGTTTAAAGAACAACAGAATTTTAAAATTTTATTTTTATTAAAAGTGCTTTGCAATATAGCTATACACGCATTCTCTTAGGACAAAGTTAGCTTTAAATATTCAATATAACAACTCTTTAACTCAAAATTTTTAAAGAAAAAAGCATCAATTAGCTGGAGTAAATGCATATTAATTCTGACAGTGTACTATTCGTATTCGAGATTTCACAAGTACCGATCTACAGCGTAAGCATCCAATATTAGCCGTCTTTCACACTAACAAACAACCCTTATATGTCT
>URFI01000228.1 GCA_900547085.1 uncultured Prevotella sp. | reverse complement strand
GTCGCCGTCGTTGTAGATGGTTTTTGTTCTTGCAAACCCTTTTGTATGAGCTCGTTCCCAATTTCCATGAACGTTTATCTCGAGATAGGATGTCCCTTTGTTTGGGTCGTCGTTATCAATGATGACCTCATGTTTTTGCCAATCTCTCTCTCGTGGTGTAAACACACAGGCTCCGGCATGCTCGAGCATGGGAATAAGGTAGGGGATGACAATGGTCTGTGTGAACAAATCTTCGGTGGTTCCAAATAGGTTTGGCCGCTGCCATTTCCACTTAAATTTATTCTGATCGTAATAGTAGCCATGACTTGCCCATACAGATATATGCCTATTCTTCAGTCCTTTGCTAATCTTGTTGGTCTTCGATGTGTTCGTTACCCACGGCTTATCCCGATGATCAATATCGCCCCATGCCCGTGTGAAGCTACTGTTGTACTGAGCTGATAGGTGGAGTGACAGGCACACGCAGTACAGAAATAAAACCGTGCGTAACCTCATTGGGCAATTTCTCCTATCGAAAATTTCTCGGGATGTTTACCTTGCATACCTTTAAAATATAGTTTCACCTCTTTCATCTCCTCGTCTACATTTCCTGTGGGAACAATCTTTTTCGTACATTTTATCGTCTTGTTCTGATAGTCAAGACCATACAGGAGGATGGGTATGTTTGCTTTCAAGGCGATATAATAGAATCCCATCTTCCAATCCGGGTTCAGAGATCGTGTTCCCTCGGGTGTGATGCAAAGTTGAAAAGTTTTCTCCTTTTGAGCGAAGGCCGCAAGGTTGTCTGTCATGCTCGTATGTTTTGAACGCCAAACAGGTATTCCTCCCATGGCTTTCAAAAGGGGTTTGAGTGGGCCTACAAACCACTCTTTCTTCATCAGAAAGTTTGATTTCATCCCCTCAGCGTGCATATATAGCAGGCCAATGATGAAATCCCAGTTGCTGGTGTGTGGGGCAAGACAGATAATGTATTTGTCGGGATGGTCAACAGTTACAACTTTTGTCCATCCCATGCAACTATATAATAGCCATCTACACAAACGATTTAGCATATACGCTTCGGTTTTTTAATAAATATTCGATATCTGATCTACAATTTCAGACACGTCTGAGTTGAATTTTGCAATCAAATCCTTGTAATATTCCTTTTGTTTCATTCCCGGTTCGGGATGAGATATGCGCTTAATATATTGGCTCTGCAACGTCAAGATGGACGTCAGCAGCGCATCAATATTCTCCTTTTCGGGTTTTTCACTATACAGCGAGGCGGCTACGCATTCTGCTAAAAGGTCACTACAAACATAATGAATGATTCGTTTTAAATCTCTTTTATTTGCCATGTGAATTGTCTCTTTATAGTTTGTACGAAATTGAATGATAGTTCAAAGGTAGAAAAAATATCTGTAAATGCAACACATTGTATGGAAAAAACTTGTTTTCTTGATTGTTTGTTTTCCTATCTCAAAGAAAAAGGGTAAATTTGCAAAACCTAAGAGCAATGAAAATTTATCATTTATTATATTAGTAAAATTGCAAAGATGAAAACTAGTGCATTACAAAAAGAAAGAGCTTCTTATCAGCCAAAACTGCCAAAAGCTCTTCAAGGTACTGTAAAAATCAAGGAAGGAGCACCAACTGAAAGTGTTGATGATCAGGATGAAATCAAAAAATTGTTCCCACATACTTACGGAATGCCTCTCGTTGAGTTTGTTCCAGGTGATAAATGTGAAGACAAGCGAATGAATGTAGGCGTCATCCTCAGTGGAGGTCAGGCTCCTGGTGGACATAATGTGATCAGTGGCTTGTTCGATGCCTTGAAGAAGTTGAACGAAGAAAACCGCTTGTATGGCTTCTTGATGGGACCTGGAGGCTTGGTGGATCATAATTATATCGAAATTACTGCCAGTTTCTTGGAGAAATATCGTAACACGGGAGGTTTTGATATGATTGGCTCCGGACGTACCAAGCTGGAGAAAGAAGACCAGTTTGAAAAGGGGCTGGAGGTGATTCGCGAGCTGGATATCAAAGCACTTGTTATCATTGGTGGTGACGATTCGAACACCAACGCCTGCGTTTTGGCCGAATATTACGCTGCCAAGCAATATGGCGTGCAGGTCATCGGTTGTCCAAAGACCATCGACGGTGATTTGAAGAACGAGCAAATTGAAACCTCATTTGGTTTTGATACGGCAACGAAAACCTATTCAGAACTCATTGGAAATATTGAGCGTGACTGCAATTCGGCTCGCAAATACTGGCATTTTATCAAGCTGATGGGCCGTTCGGCCTCTCACATTGCGCTGGAGTGTGCATTGCAAACACAGCCAAATATTTGTCTTGTGTCAGAAGAAATACAGGCAAAAGACAAGACGTTGAATGAAATTGTTGAGAACATTGCTTCTGTTGTGGCCTATCGTGCCAAAGAAGGAAACAATTTTGGCGTGGTCCTCATTCCCGAAGGCTTGATAGAATTCATCCCCGCCATCGGCCGCTTGATCGCCGAATTGAACGATCTGCTGGCCGCTCATGGTGCCGATTATAAGGATTTGGACAAGGATGCACAGCGTGAATACATCCTGGCTCACCTCTCTGACGCCAACCGCTCTACTTTCGAAACATTGCCGGAAGACGTGGCTCGCCAGCTGAGTTTGGATCGCGACCCGCACGGAAATGTTCAGGTTTCCTTAATTGAGACCGAGAAGTTGCTGTCCAACATGGTTGCCGCTAAGCTCAACGAATGGAAGAAGCAAGGCAAATATCAAGGTAAGTTCTCACCTCTTCACCATTTCTTTGGTTACGAAGGTCGCTGTGCAGCACCATCTAATTTTGATGCCGACTATTGCTATGCGCTTGGTACCAGTGCTGCTCAGCTCATCGCAAACGGTAAGACAGGGTACATGGCCATTGTCAAGAATACCACTGACTGCACCGACAACTGGAAAGCAGGT
>URFI01000227.1 GCA_900547085.1 uncultured Prevotella sp. | reverse complement strand
AAATCCAGCCAGCTACAGGGTCGTTCGCACGAAATCTTATTTATTCAACAAAGCCAAACTAAGAGCCCTGATCAAGGGCTCTACAACTAACTTATAAGCATTTTGTGTTTAGTGAAACAATCATTGTATCTCCATTACTATAAATGCTGTAATCTGTGGTAACTATTTGTGGAGGCAAAGAGCATATATCTTCAATTTCTTTTTTAGATAACACCCTTGAGTTAACATGAACTCCATTATAAGTTAGCATATATGAACTCCAGAACTGATCCTTGCCGAAGTAAGACTTAAGCGGGTCAGCAAGAACGGGAAATCTAGAGATTGCTAATTTTCTTTGTTCCGCGAACCTTATCTCACCTGAGAAATACACATATCTCACATTCTTTAATTTTTCAGATGTTGCAATATATATGGATTGTGCAACTTGATCGTCCTTTACATTTTGTGCTTTGGATGCATTTGAGTAAGACATGGAGAATATAATGCTGCAGCCAAAAATTGGTAAAATGGCGATCGTCCTTGCTTTGTTATTTTTTACGCATAAACATATCAAGACAGCAAAGGATATGAGTGTTGCGCTAAAAGAAGTCATAACTCGCGATGATAAGACCGGCTCTTTTAGTATCAAAAAGTGAGCGAAGGAAAAAATAATCAATGCGGCCGGGGATATCAAAGCAAGTGCGGCACCAAAGAAGTTGTGATGTTTCTTTATTAAAAATATAAAGCAGAATATTGAGCATAGTAAAATAACAGCAAAATAAAAGTACACTACAATATTTGGAAGTGACATCACGTACTTATTTAAAAGAACAATGTACCCTAGAAGATTATTTAAAGCGACATTTAGACCTTCTCCATTAAAAGAAATAATCTCTGAGTGGCTTCTTGTGTATTCATCATTTATCAACGTTCGAACAATAAGAAAGTTATAAAACACATAACCAACGATAAGCTGCAATGCTCTTGTGGCTGCATTGTAAATGCAAGTCTTTGTAGATCTACTTATTGTTGCTGAAATGTAAATACACTCCAGTATGGTTAGTATTATAAAAGTTCCAATGGATGATTGGTATAATCCTAGAGATACGAAAACACATCCTGATGATATAATGAAGCGCCATGTAGCGCTTGCACCTTCCCTTATTGATACGAAAGGCAGGGATACGACAAGCATGCTCAAGCTCATGGCAAGAACATCATATTTGAATGACAGGTTTTCAAGCAAGAATGGGTTTGTGATAATCATAATGGAGATTGCAGACAATGCCATTACGTTTGCATCTTTAGCAAACCTTCTTGACACCATCACCCCCATCACTGACAGGCAAAGTAATGCAATGATTAATGGAAGTGGGCTAATATCAACAATAGGGTTGCCAAGGTTGATTATGCTCATCACCAGATCAGCAAAAGGCCTTCCGTTTGACGACCATGAAGTATAACCATGAGTATACCTTCCATAGTCATCAAGATAGTTCCGACCTGATATGATCAGTCCGATGCAGTAAAGGATTGATATAGAAAAAACGACACCTAATGCACGAAAACTTATTCTATTCATGATTTTTTTCATTTCCCTTCAAAACGTATCTTGGCCTACCTTTTACTTCAACATAGATTCTGCCTATATACTCGCCTAGCACGCCAATTCCTATAAGTTGAACACCACCAAGGAATAATATAGAAACGAGCAGTGAAGGGTAACCTCTCACTGGATTACCAAACGCTAACGTATCCAAAATCATCCATGCGCCATAAATGAATGACAATCCAGCAACGAATAACCCTATATAGGTCCACATCCTAAGCGGGAATGTGGAGAAGCTTGTGATCCCTTCTAAGGCTAGGTTCCACAGCTTCCACCCATTAAATTTCGTACTACCGGCTATCCGTTCGGCCCTGATGTATTCCACAACATCAGTTTTTCCGCCTACCCAGCTAAGCACCCCCTTCATAAAAAGGTTTCTTTCTGGCATCTGCTTTATGTTTTCGACAACCTCACGACTCATGAGGCGGAAGTCACCAACGTTTTCCTCAATTTTCGGGTCGCTTATTTTGTTGTGAAGCTTATAAAACCATTCGGCTGTTTTGCGCTTTAATCTCCCGTCCGTTGACCGATCCGTCCTCTTGGCAAGCACCATGTCTGCACCTGATTGCCATTTTTCAATCATTCTTGGAATGGCTTCAATAGGATCCTGAAGGTCAACATCAATAGGAATTATTGCATCGCCTGATGCACGCTCAAGACCGGCAAATAATGCAGGCTCTTTGCCAAAATTCCTGGTGAATGAAAGAGGTATAACTAACGGGTCTGTTGATGACAGGGAATTTATTATTGATTCCGTGCCGTCTTTGCTGCCGTCATTGATAAATACAATTTCAACAATGTAGGGGGCCAGCCCCTCGTGCTCACGCACTGTTTTGTAGAAAATTGGTATCGCGTCTTCTTCGTTAAAGACAGGAACGACCAAAGAAATCTTCATTTCGCATCCCTAAAGACAATGAACTTTGAATAGATGAACCCGCACACCAGACTGATGGCGGAGAAAAGAATGAGAGTCACGATCGGAGCCATTCCGGACCTATCAGCAGCCCAACCAACAGCAGCGCTAAGTGAGCCCATGAATCCTACGTAAAGCATGTAGCGCATAGTGGTTGTCGAGGACTTAAACGTGAACCTGGCGTTTGCAAAGAAACTGAATGACACTGCCACGACGAATCCTGCGAAGTTGCCAAGTGCCTGACCTGTATGGAATGCGTAGATGCAAACGGCGAACACAACCCAATGAATGAGCGTGTTGATAACACCTATAGATGTGTACTTGGCGAATAACTTTAACATGATAAAAATCAGTGAATTCGGAAAGGTCTGAAGTGTAGCACCACAAACGCTATTGATCGATACCGCCGATCGATAATACTGTATGTACATACAGTGTGCGCCGGGAGACCGGTAGAGATCAAGGGGTGAAAGTCCCCGACCATTG
>URFI01000226.1 GCA_900547085.1 uncultured Prevotella sp. | reverse complement strand
AGAGTACACCGCACCACCAGCGCAAGGGCCAAGGATAGCAGAAATCTGCGGAATCACGCCGCTGGCAAGAATGTTTCGTTCGAATATCTCACCATAGCCAGCCAAGGCACAAATGCCTTCCTGGATGCGCGCACCACCCGAATCGTTCATGCAAATGACGGGAGCTCCGTTCTGCATGGCCAGATCCATAATCTTACATATCTTTTCAGCCATTGTCAAGGAGAGCGAACCTCCGTTCACGGTGAAATCCTGTGCGTAAACGTAAACCAAGCGGCCGTCGATGGTGGCACTACCCGTCACGACGCCGTCGCCCAGGAACTGTTTCTTCTCCATGCCGAAGTTGTGGCAGCGGTGCAGTTTGAACATGTCGTATTCTTCGAACGAACCCTCGTCCACGAGCATGTCAATACGCTCGCGCGCCGTGTATTTTCCACGCGCATGCTGCTTCTCTATCGCTTTCTCGCCACCGCCAAGACGAGCTTGTTCTCTCTTGGCTACCAGCTCTTTAATCTTTTCTACTTGCTTACTCATATTATTATTCAATCTTTTAGTTTCGATATATATGACGTCACAAAGGTAATAATAATTAGTGAAAGGTTGATGGGTTGAGGCGTAATTTATGTTATTGTAACACGGCTCTTTCGTTTATAGAAAGTTGTTTGTTGTCAAAAACAATCATTTGCCGTTCAACAACGTATCTTAAACTTAACTTCATCCTTTTAGTCTTTATTTTCCTGTTGCTGACGAAATATTTCTTTCTGCATCTCTATCTCGCGTGCCAATTCCTCCTTAGAGGGAAGATAGGTAAGATATTTTGCCTGAAAAATTTGGTCGCTGCCATGCAGTACACTATACCTTGCCATATCGTCGCTGGTATCTGAGCAGAGCAATAATCCAATGGTGGGGTTGTCCCCCTCTGTTCGTTTCAGAGCATCATACATGCGGATATACATATCCATCTGCCCAACATCTTGATGCGAGATCTGTGTGGTTTTGAGATCAACGAGGAAGAAACACTTTAAAATATAATTGTAGAAGACAAGGTCAATATAGAAGTCGCCCATGTCCGTGCGTATGTGCTGTTGTCTTCCTACGAAAGCAAATCCCTTACCCATTTCCATAATAAACTTCTGCAAATGGTTGATGATGCTGCCTTCCAGTTCAGACTCTGTAAAGTCTGCATCTGACTGCAAGCCAAGAAACTCTGCCACCACAGGATTTTTGATAAATTCCAACTTATCCTGTTGCATAGGAACTGTGAGCTTGTGCATCTCGTCAACAACCTTATCTTTATGTGCAGATTGGAGTAGGCGGTTATAATATTGTGAGACAATATTACGATGCAAGGTGCGCGTGCTCCACATCTCCCTCAATGCCTCTTGTTCATACCACCTACGCACAATAGGATCTTCTACCCTTATTAGTTCCCGATAATGCGTCCATGGCAGAATTTTTTTGCTAAGCGGAAATGAATCTTTAGATTTTGTACGCACTGCGTTCACAATCTCAGATTGCCCACTCATGGTGTTGACGTTTCCTAATTGTTGACGCACTGCGTCTACTTTTGCTGATTGTTGACTCACTGCGTCAACAATCTGTGGAAAACAACGATAGAACTTCAAATAATTATACAAAGAAACACGTTCAAACCCCTTGCCATACGCATGAGTTAGTTCTTTAGCAAGTGTGGTTATCACTTGTTTTCCATATTCAGCTCTCTCTTCTCCATCCAGTTTCTCACGTGCAATGCGTTCACCAAGCATCCAATTGCGGAGTGTGAGCGAAACATTGACAGCACGGTATGCTTGTTCACGAGCATCCTCTATAATCGAACAGATGTCCGAATACAGCGAGCTGAAACCTGTTGTGTCTTGTATATAATTGTCCATAATTGTTTAATGATGCAACTCTACAAAATTTTTCTCTCCAAAAACCTCATCGCAAACAGTGCGGAGGTTATGTACCTCATTGTCATCAATCGAAATAAATATAAGTCCTTCTTCTGAGAGCAAGTCTCTTGCTAATTTCAGTCGGGGATAAATCATGTTCAGCCAATCGGTATGGAAACGACCGTTGGTGTCGGCATTCTTTTCAAAATTCAAGTAAATGACATCAAAACCACTTCAGCCATTGATAGCATTTTGTAGCGATACCCTCTAAAAGTTCACTTGCAAAGATAGACAAAACTTTCGAAAATTTACACTTGCAAATACTCTTATTGTGTAGAGTAACAAACGGATTTGCCATTGAAGAAATGATGATTGATGGTGAAAAATCATCCTTATTCTTTTATTTCATCAACATCATCACTTCAATGCAAGTGTCGTGTTATTGGGTAGAGTGGAGCGTTATGAATGACATACCTACGGACGGTCCATGCACAAATGTCAATTTTTTATCTCAAAAATAGCCCTTAAATCGGCTCTTGAAAAGTTTCAATATAGAAAAAATCGATAGGCAAAGAGGGTGCAAATAGGGGATGATGTGGGAAGAAAAAGCGCATTTCAGGGTAAAAGCAATGGTCTTACCAGACAAGAAGAATGCTTTTACCGCATTATATGCATGCTATTGCCAGTCAATTACATGCAAAATAGGGGCATGAAAGCATGCTTTTTAACTGAAAAATGGTTAAATTTTGGTGCATAAGCGGCTTAGAGATTCGTAATATCCTGTGTGTCAAAGAAGTGCGAAAAACGCTCATGCTTGGCGTATTTGCAAGCAAACCTGTGTTCGTTTGTAAATAAGCCAAGCATGAGAAGATGTGTTGTCAAGAAAATTCACAAAGATAAACCTACATGAAACGATGCGAATCAAAGTGAATTTAAGATGGCAGTCTGGGCTTGGAATCCTGCACCAAACTGCCATACTATGTTTAGGACGGTTCTATAAATTACCTCCGTAAAGTTTTTTTCATGTCAGTCTTTTTACGTTTTGTCATCTTGTGGCCTCTTTTTGGTTCAATTTACTTGTTCGTTCAGTCGTATAGCTCGCTATACTCC
>URFI01000225.1 GCA_900547085.1 uncultured Prevotella sp. | reverse complement strand
TGTTAGCATCAAAGTTAAAAAGAGCTGTTTCATATGTATCAAGGTTTTTAGTTTATATACTATTAAGTTATAAATATAATAAAGGTATTACATCAATATTATGTATATTTATTACAAAAAAAGTCTTTATTATAATGCCAAATTATTATAAAGGAAAATATAATCTTCCTCAAATGATTTTTATGGATGTTGGTTGTATGTTGAATAGGGGTTACTTCGGCAAATATAAGAGTTCGCTCGGTATGCTTTGTTCTGTAACGTTTCTTGCTGAATAGCCTACGTCTAAAGTTTGTCCCATATAGTCTTCAAAGTATCGAACCTCAATTTCATGGAAGCCTGGCTCGAGTGCCACTTTTCCTTCAGCTCTTCGAGCACTGTGTCCCCCATCGTTGTCAACAACCAATTGGTTGTCAATCAATAATTTGCTACCGTCGTCTGAATAGGTGTAGAAGCGATATACGCCACGTTCTTTTATTTGGATGAATGCTCGGAAGATATAAGCAAAATGGTCGTTTTGTTTTGCGTTGCTGATAGAGAAGTTTTTCATTGTTCCACTCTCTACCTTTTTCAACGTGTGAATGTCTTTGGTGTGCTTAATCTTACCTTCAAAATACGTGTATGCTACCCCCTGCTTGGATGGCTTCACTGGTTTTGCTGGCAGATAGTTCATCGTTCGTTCATCCTTCGATGTGAGTGCAGACGGATAGTAGAATGTGTCCTCTTTCTTGTTGGCTGTCCGTACCCATGTATCAAATTTGCGCTGACCTTCGTATAGCTCAATGATTCTACCGCCACGGTCTACTTTTCCATACGCATCCAGACCACTCACACGACCATAACCAAGGGCAATATTGTATTCCATGCCGATAAAATCATTGTCGTGATCGTGTCCACAAAATACGCCCATTACATCTTTCATGTCGATGAAGGAAGCAAACATGCCCGAATTGATATTGGATGAACAAACCTCACCGTCGCCATAGTTCCCCAAGTAATCGTTGCGAGCCACTACATGCTTGAACTCTACCAGTGGTATATGGAAGAAAGCAAGTGCTGGTAGTGGCTGGTTACTGTTGGCTTGGGTATATTTTTTGCTCTCTGTTCGATACCATTGTATCTGATCAAAGTGTATACAATCGTATGCACCATACTCTTTGATTGGCGGATAGTCGTTGGAGTCAATGCAATAAATCAAGGCTGCTGGTTGGTTGCTGCTATTATTTGAAGAATAAATAGGAATAGAACAGTTGCCATACCCCGTGATGTTGGCTGCCCCTATACCGCCTGCGTAATAGGGAGAAACTGTAAGCTGTTGGTATATTTCTTTTTTACTCATTACCTCAGCATCATGATTTCCCATTACAACTACAAAGGGCAGATGAGAATTTTCAAAGATTTGAATGATTGATTTCCAACCTTCGTCGGCAGGTTGTTCGGTTACAATGTCGCCTGTAAGAATGGCGATATCTGGCTTTTCAGTTTGTATGACGTTTTGAATGATTGTTGAAGTTTGCTTGCAATTAGCAGATTTCGCATCCCAGTGAATGTCTGTAAATTGAGCTATCCTAAACTTTCCATCATGGAAACGGAACGAGTGCTGACTCCATACGTTAAAAGCGGTTAGGAATGTCAGTAGCAATGACAAGAAAAGTGACTTTTTCATTATTTGTAAGAATGGATAAATGAATAAATTTTATAATTGGGCAGCACCTAAAATATTACTGTCTTTAAGCTTAGAAAAGATGATTTGAACAGCTTGAGATTCTTTCGGAAACAAGAATTTTTCGTGCATTGACTCATACATTGATTGCTCAAAGAGAGGGTGCGACAAAGAGATTCCGCCTCCGATGATAATGGCTTCAGGGTTGTATGCGTACAGAATTACTTGCAATAACTTTCCTAAATGGAAGCCTAATTCTTGCCATTTTTCGAGTGCTGCTTGGTCTCCTTGTGCGGCTTTCAATGCTTCTTGCTGCCCCGTTGTATGCCATTTGTTGAACAACTGACTGCTGGTGTAGTCTTCGTAAATGCTATCCAAATAAGGAATACAGCCAATTTCGCCAGCACCTGTATGAACTCCTCGGTACACCTCATTGTTGATAACGATGCCAGCACCGACGCCTGTTCCCAAGGTGATGCCTACAAAATCTCTGAAAGGTTGTCCCGCTCCCAGCGCATTCTCTGCCGCAACAAAGCAATTCACGTCATTGTCCACCCTTGTTTCCAAGTTGAAGCGTTGTTCAAGAATATCTTTTAGATGTACCTCTGTCCACGAAGGTATGTTTTGCACGTGGTAAACAATGCCCTTCTTGTAATCTACAATGGAGGGTACTGCTATGCCTATGCGTTCAACTGATGACTGGTTGAGCCGTGTTATCATTTGTGCAATTTGCTCTAACACTTCATTTTGCGTTCCGTTGGCAAGGCATGGCTCTTGTAGAGAGGCCTCAATTTGCCCATTTTTTACTCTCGCAGCTCTAAGATTGGTGCCGCCAAGGTCGATGGCTATACGTGTTGTCATTGTTTGATACATGCTTGGTTTTCAATAAAAGTGTTAGAGGGAATGTTTACCAACCCCAACCTGTTGTTCTATTTTTTTGTCACTCCAAAGTAAGATGACTTTAAAGGGAACGTTTGTTTGAATCGTGACCTTAGGTTTCTCCTCTTTGGAGTTGCGTTTTTGTACTTTGAAGGAGATAAGACCATCTTGACCATAGGGATACTTATCAATGCCATAAGCATCTAACAGGTTGACATCCAGTGTAATGGTGTTTTGTTCATGATTAGCTCGAATGCCAAAGATGTATTCTATGAGTTCTGCAATGGGAGGAAGCCCCGTCCAACCTACAAAGTCCTTGCGAGCCATGAAGCCAGGATTGTTACTTTCGGGTGCATAATACTCAAAGAAAGTACCCGTCTTCTTGTACACCTCCAGTACGTTGTTATAATGATTCATGGTAATATCCCATGCCAACTGTCGGTATCCTTTGTCTATGAGCCCAGAGATAATCATGTAATTGGTGCCTGGCCATACGCCTCCAACCCAATAACGCCCATTAGCTTTGTATTTAGGATGACTATGTGA
>URFI01000224.1 GCA_900547085.1 uncultured Prevotella sp. | reverse complement strand
AGACAACGGGTTGATAAACAAGCTATTGAGTCAATCAGAGCGCACGCAAACAATGGGCAATTTGCAACTTTACTCGGTCGTTATCACGCACAGCGATGAACAAAAAAGAAAACTGGCACCGGCACATTTCCATCAACCCATGGTGACGCAAGCGCCTGTGGTACTGACCTTTTGTGCCGATTTTAGGCGAACCACCTCATGGGCGGAGTGCAGAAAAGCGCAACCTGGCTATGACAATTTCTTGAGTTTCATCAACGCTGCCACCGACACCTTATTATATTGCCAAACCTTCTGCAACCTCGCCGAAGAAGCAGGACTGGGCTTATGCTTCCTGGGCACCACGCTATACAACCCCAAGAGCATCGTCGACACGCTCCAACTGCCCCGACTGGTGATGCCCGTAGCCACCATCACCCTGGGATGGCCCGACGAAACACCCGAGCTTTCAGACCGTCTTCCGCTCTCGGCCATCATTCATGACGAAACTTACCACGACTACACACCCGAGCGGATAGACCAATTTTACCACGAAAAGGAAAGTCTGCCCGAGAACATTCAGTTCTGCCAAGTGAACGAGAAAGAAACCTTGGCACAAGTTTTCACGGACATACGATACACCAAAAAGGACAACGAGGCCATGTCTAAAAACCTGTTGGACACGCTTAAGCAACAAGGCTTTTTGTAGAAGCCAAGGTTAAAGAGTGGTTTGACCCATCGGTAAGCAACGGAAAGTGCGTAAAACTTTCCGTCCGAACCGCACGCTCAACTAGGCCAAAGAGGCTGAATTTTCTTGACAACTCATCGCTTCATATTTGGCGTATTTTCAAACAGCCATGCTGCTGGGCGCAAATACGCCAAATATGCGTGATTTATGCATGTCTTTATCATACAATTCATTACCTCATTATACAAGCTATCATGCGTCTGTTTTTCGAACTTTTCTGGCCAACAGCAATGCTTTAAGTCGCTAATATGTATGCTTTTGCCGTGCAATCTCATGTATATTGGCCCCGAAAATGATGCATCTAAGCACGTAAAAGCATCGCTTTGAGGCTAGAGTTTGCTTTTTATGCCATTTTTATCTCAATTTTGCACCCTGCGAGCCTATCGTTTTTTTCCAGATTAAAAGTATTGAAGTGTCACTTTAGGGGGTATAATCAATCAAAATATCAGACAATTCAGGGAGCAGTGTTCCTTCATCATAGCACCTATGTCATCCATCGTAACGCCACACAAGTCGAAAGCCCTCACTCTTGGATTAAATGAGTTAATTTACGCTCCTACACCATTTATTAAACGCAATTAGTGAAGAATATCAAATATATTGTAAATAATACAGATAAAAATTTCTATCCTTTAAAAAAAATCATTATCTTTGTAAAGAATTTATAAGATTCTTAAAAGTTTCTTGGTTTAATGAGTCAGAAACTAGACGTTAAACAACAAAAAGACGCGCATTGACTTAGAGCGCTGCACTATCTTACATAGATTCTTTTTATTAACATAAATAAATAATTCAACAATGAAAAAAAACATGATGAGAACACTTTCCATGGCCGGCTTAATGCTGCTGGGAAGTTTAAAGTCGACGGCACAGGTACATGACGTGTCGTTCATCGCATCACCCGCCGCAGAGTATATCTGGTGGGACAAAGATCTTTCCATAGACAACATGCCGCTGTACGGTGGAAAGTTAGGATTCGGCTTTGGCCCACTCTTCGAGCTACACGCTTTCTACTTGCGCGGTGACAATGTGAACGCAAAAGTACGCAGCCAGAACTGGCTTACCGATGAAGGATGGGCCGGACACATAAGAGACACCAAAATGGATCTCACCAAATATGGTGGTGAGATGAGGCTTAACTTAGGAAAGAACAGCTACTTCGCTCCTTTCCTCACAGCTGGTGCCGGTGTACAGCAAATGAAGTACAACAGCTTCAGCGGAGATGCTGAGATAAAGGAAGTTCCGTTGAAAGACGAACAACTCTTTGTATCACTCGGTGTGGGCGCCAAGATTAATTTGAGCAGCCGCGCCGTGCTCTCACTTGAAGCGAAGAACACCATGTTCAACGCCAGCAAGGGCAGCTACCTGATGAGACCAGAATACAACAAGGAGGATGGTGGCAATCATCTGTACAATTGGGGAGCAGCCGCCACACTCGACTTCTATTTGGGTGGCAGGGCTGAAAACAGCGACAATGCTGTCAGTCGTGAATACCGCAAACTGTTCTCCAGCGGCTTCAAAGGTATGAAGTTCGTGGTAGAACCTGCCATGGCCTATATGGATTTTGACAAGGACATGGCCTTGACCGATACCTATCTCGCCGGTGGAAGCGCAGGATTTGACTTCTCATCACTTGTAGGTATACGCGGATTCTACTACCAGGCAACCAAAGATGCCGACAAGCTTTCGCTGTCATTCAACAAGAATCTGGCTTTGTATGGTGGTAACATCATCACCCGTCTGAACTTCCCAAGAGGCATCAATCCTTACTTGCAACTCGGTGGAGGTTACATGCGCGTGGGTGATAAATATGCTGACAAGCATGGAAACACTGACGCTGAGAGTACACCATTCGTATTCGGAGGCACCGGCGTGGAGATTCCATTGTCAAGATATGTCGCACTCTTTGGTTCGGCAAACGCAGTGTTCACCTCACAAAAGGGTGTTGAAGAAGAAAACATCCAGAACCCTGACCACATCAACACCAGCATGATGTACAACGCCGGTCTAAGATTCAACCTGGGACTGGCTGCAAACGGCGAAAAGAAATATAAGAGATATCTCAACCGCCGATTGGATGACGAACGTGAAGCCTCTAACGAAAGACTGAACGAGCTGAGATCAAAATACGACGAACGGATTTCTGATTACGACGATCAAATCGCCGATTATGATGAGAAAATCGCCGACTACGATGATCAAATAGCAAAATATGATGAACGAGTTAACAAACTCAAAGCTGAATATGAAGCACGCATCGGTAAGCTGGACAAAGATTTAGACAAGGCTCTTAAAGCAAACGACACCATTCGCGTGGCTGAAATTGCACGGATGAAGGAGCGTCATCAGCAAGAACTCGAAACGATAGAGAACGACGAAATGGCCATGAAGCG
>URFI01000223.1 GCA_900547085.1 uncultured Prevotella sp. | reverse complement strand
GCTCGGTCTTCATGATGCAAAGATAACAAATACCTATGAAATTATGTGCATGAGGGGAGAGGTTGCAACTGGGTTTTACGACTGACCCAAAATAATAAACAGCTTGCTATATGAGCCATACACGCTAATTGGTGCATGCTTATTCCATTACGCTCAATGCCCATAAATCTTCATAGGGTGGGGATGAGCTGCGCTAACCGTTGTGTGCTGATACCATGTCGTTCGTCAAAGCAGGCTTGATTACCCTGTCTATTTCAGGTTGAAGTCCGCGGCTGACACCCATTGTCCTGCGAACGTAGTGCCGGTGAAGCTCGATTTAGTGGAAATGCCGTAGCGAACGGAGCCTTTGGTACTACGTATATTCTTGATTTCTACGCGGTTCCATCCATATCCCCTGCCGTCGTTAGCCTCAACGATATTCTGGTAATAGGTCTTGTCCGGATCGGATGAGAGCGAGTCTGCGATGCTCAACCTACGTTTGGCCTCTGCCCAGATATCTCCGCCCGTATTGCCATTGGCTGGTATCTCCACCATATATTTACGTCCATTGGCAATGGCATATACATAAGCCCCCTTGCCATTGGTACGAGCGGCCACGCTCAAGGTATATGTGCCAGGTGTAACCTCGGTTTTCTCACGCTCCACCTGATAGCCCAACCCCCATTCAGAGTATCCGCTCAGATAGCGCATACCCTGGTTGCCAGTGTAATATTCTCCACTTGAGGTGTAGCGGTCCTCACGATTTGACGGAGCAACCAGCAGATACCAGCCGCCCTGATTCAGGAAATCCCAATCGGTTTCGTTGATGAATACGCCATTGTGAGTGTTCTCTTTGATGTAGGCCTCGTGCCTTATATCATCCATTTTCTCCTCGGCAATAGTCATTCTTGCGCCAATGGCGATACCACTGACGATGGCCACAATGAGGCTTACGGTCCACAGTCCCGCCCACATCAGGCGTTGCGGAGTACCCATTGGCGTAAGTTTTTGGGTGTTGCTAAGTATTGCGTGGATGCCGCAATAAAGGGAAATGAACAGCACTCCTGCCATACCCACAACACATACGATACTCAATGACGGACTAACCGCGTGTGAATAAAGCTTTGCAAACTCACTGTCGCCAAACAAATCGGGCATGGTCAGCAGCACGATGAGGGTGGCCAATGCAGCCACCAAAACCAGTCCGGCAACAATGCAGGCAAGAATAAACATGCCTTTTATCAGCAGCAGGATAATCTTGAAAAAACCAGCTACGCATCCCGACGCTCCACTCCGGCGAGGTTGAGTGGTGTCGGCCTGAACGTGTTCTTCGGTCACTTCCTGCGCCAAGTTTTGTGGTGTCACATCGGTCTTCGGGATTCTGTGCCACGGGTGTGATGATTGAGATCATGAAATAGATGAGCACGAGCCAAAGCGGTGTCCACGTGAATGGCGTTACATGGAAGAACCTGCCAGAAGACAATGATGCATTAAAAGTGATAAATACGAGCAACACGCAAGCCAGTCGCCACCACAAGGGGTCGCCACCAAAGTAGCGGGCACATCCAGCCAGCAGTCCGGTTATCTTCTTGTCGGTGGGGTCTCGGTAAAGGCGTTTGCCCGATTTTCTCAATCGTTCGAAATAAGCCACAATTTCTTCCTTCAGTCGGTTGCCCATACTCTTTTCTTCTGCCTGCTCCTCCTCTTGCACCGCCGTCTTCTCATCTAAAGGTTCCTCCTCGACCATTTCTTTGGGATCTCCGATTCGTGTGATGATGTTCTGCACGTGCTGAATGTTGATTGCCTCGACGCCTTGTGTCTTGAGGTCATCAAACAGTTCAGCAATGCGGGCCTCGATGTCGTCGGCAATCTCTTTTCCATCGGGCTTATGTGCAAAATAGCTGCGCAGCGTGTCGATATATTGTTGCAACAGTCCGTAGGCGTCTTCATCGATGGCGTAAAGCCTGCCTAACATATTGATGGTGATATTCTTTTTCATAATGACTGGTTGAATAATAAATAGAACTTACTTAGGTTGTTTCAGGTAGTTGACGGTGGCGGCAATCTCACCCCACGCCTTGTCCAATTCGCGGAGGAAGACTGCTCCTTTCTCAGTGAGCATATAGTATTTTCGCGGAGGCCCCTGCGTACTTTCCTGCCATTTGTAACTCAGCAAATGGTCGTTTTTCAGTCGCGTAAGCAGCGGGTATAACGTTCCCTCCACCACCAGCAGTTCGGCCTCCTTGAGCCGCTGAATGATGTCCGAGGTGTAGGCCGACTGCTTTTCCAGCAACAACAAAATGCAGTATTCCAGCATTCCCTTGCGCATTTGCGATTTCACATTGTCTACATTCATAATCATCAATTTTTCAAGTTGATGTCACAAAAGTAGGTAAAATATAAGTACCTTGCAAAACATAGTACTATAAGAAACTATTATATTAACTTTATTTAACCGAAAAGGCGAAGTGAATATTTGTTCAGAGGTCACAGCTCTTCCACTCAAGCGGTTGCTTTTTAGCAAAAAAACATTTGCTGCTCAATACAAGAACCTTTAAATGAAATGGCCATGTTATGTGAACATGGAGAAGGAAAAGCCTATTTTTTTGTTCCCCAAAAAACGGTTAGTGTGCTGATAATCAGAACATTCGGTGAAGATCTGTATAAGATGGGTACGCAAGCGCATCTACCTTGAAAACCAAAGTCAATGATATTGGCACCCAAAGTCATTGACTTTGGTGTCCAATTCACATGACTTTGGCGTTCAAAGTCAATGCAATTGGAAAACAGTGTAAATGAGCACTTTGCAACTGAGTTGCAACAAAATTTTGCTACCTTTGCATCATGATGCGGGGAAAAGCACTCATAATAAGTCTCTGGCTGGCAATGCTCATGGTGTTGCTGGTGTTGGCCGTGCCTCATCATCACCACTTGAGCAACGTTTGTTTCGTGGAAGAGAGGTGCGAGACAGACGGTCAAATCAATGACCGCCACACCCACCATCATTCTTCCGGGCAGGAATCGCAGGCAGACAACTGTCCTGTAGAGCAAATCAGACACATTGTTAAGGACGATGCGGATGTGCAACCCGTCATACAAGTGGCGCAGCAGCAACCTCATTGGCTGTGCGCCCACGCTGCCGACACGCACCCGCACGTG
>URFI01000222.1 GCA_900547085.1 uncultured Prevotella sp. | reverse complement strand
CAATGATTTTGCGTGGTACTTCGCCGGCCAGGCAAGCCGAACAAACAATGAGGTCTTCATGATATTTCTCCAATTCCTCACGGTCGGTACGCGGCCGCATGTAATAGCCCTCCTCCCAGGCATGGCTCACCAGTTTGATGAGGTTTTTGTAGCCACGGTAGTTCTTCGCCAACACGATGAGGTGGTAACCACTCATGTCGCCCATATCCTTGACCTTGTCGAACCTACTGCGGCGAGCCACGTACATCTCACAGCCGAAGATGGGCTTGAAGGGTTGCTTGTCGTCAGCCTTCAACTGCTTGTTCACCGTGTTGGCATAGTCGAAAAATTCCTTGATGCCAAACATGTTTCCATGGTCGGTGATGGCCAAGCCGCGCATCCCGTCGGCAACAGCCTTGTCAACGAGTCGTTTCACGGGCGACTGACCGTCGAGAATGGAATAATAAGTATGTACGTGTAGGTGGACAAAATCGTTCATGTGCTCAATTTATTTGGAGCGTAAAGGTACTCAATATGCGCGACACGGCCAAAGAATGAGCGTAAAAGTTTGTGCGGTTTCCGAAAAACAATTATCTTTGCACAAACTTCTAATCGGTTTTCATACTATGATTAAAAGAATCAAGAAACTGAAGAAAATCCGTATACATCGCGAAGGAACAGACACCCTGATTTGGGGATTCATAGTCATTGCAGCCATTGCATTGCTATTATGGCGTTCGTTCGAAACTAAAATCCCATTTTATGCCTTTACGGTTATCTTCGGAACAATATATTGCATCGTCATCAATTTCTTTCAATGTCCCATCCGCTATTTTCCTTCTGAGGACACCGACAAGATTGTAGTGGCCCCGGCTGATGGCAAAATCGTGGTGATTGAGGAGGTGGAAGAGAACAAGTACTTCCACGAAAAGCGCCTCATGATTTCGGTCTTTATGAGCCTGTTCAACGTTCACGCCAACTGGTTTCCCGTTGACGGTAAGGTGAAACTGGTTCATCATCAAAACGGCAACTACCACAAAGCATGGTTGCCCAAAGCCAGTGAGGAGAATGAGCACAGCGACATCATCATCACTACGCCCGACGGTGTGGACGTTCTTTGCCGACAGATTGCCGGAGCCATGGCCAGACGCATCGTGACCTACGCCAAGGAAGGCGAAGACTGCTACATTGACGAGCACCTGGGCTTCATCAAATTTGGCTCGCGAGTGGACGTATACCTGCCGCTCGGAACGGAAGTGTGCGTGAAGATGGGACAAAAAACAACAGGCGACCACACCGTCATTGCAAAACTGAAATAAAATAAAGCGGGAACGGCAATCGGGGTGACGCACGTCACATCCACCACCCTACCGAACCTCTACGACACAAATGAGCAACATCATCAAAAGAAACATACCCAACGCACTGACTTGCAGCAATCTCATTTCGGGCTGCATCGCAACTTGTTTCGCCTTTATCGGCGATGCCAAGATGGCCTTGATATGGATACTCGCCGGAGCCACATTCGACTTTTTTGACGGCATGTCGGCCCGCTTTCTGAAGGTATCATCGCCCATCGGCAAGGAATTAGACTCGCTGGCCGACTGCGTCACCTTTGGCGTAGCGCCATCCACCATGATTTTTTATGAACTTACGGTCATCGACTACCCGTCGTTTCTTACCACATCCGAGGCATTTTCGTTCGACCCTTACCGCACGTTCATTCCCTATATAGCCTATCTCATGGCAGCATTCTCAGCGCTGCGGCTGGCCAAATTCAATATTGACACGCGTCAAACCGATTCGTTCATTGGGCTTCCCACACCGGCGAACGCCCTGTTTTGGGGGTCGCTCATTGTCACAAGTCCTGCCTGGCTTGAAAACAATGCCGGCTCACTGGTATACATTCTGGTCTTGCTGCTGTTGAGTTGTTATCTCTTGGTCAGCGAGATTCCCATGTTCGCCCTTAAATTCAAAAACTTTAAATGGCAGGGCAACGCCATCCGACACAGCTTCATCATCTTCACCGCTGTTGTGCTCGTAACGTTTGGCGTGTTGAAAGGCTGGTGGATTGTCATTGCATGCTACTTCCTCATATCCTTGGGATTGTTTGTTACAGGCAGGACAAAAATCACCAAGATGAATCACGACAAAGAACAGAAACTATGATATTCAAAATAATTTTCATCATTTTCCTCATCGGCTTGCTGGTGGTAGGCTTTTCCGCAGCAAAGTTTATCAGCATTTTCCGCGAAGGTGCCAGACAGTTCAGAGAGCAGTCCAAAGGGTCAGCTCAGCGGCAACAGCACCGTAGAAGCACCACCCAAACGGTGGTAGACCATCGGGATGCTGACGAAATAAACAAAAAAATCTTCAAAAAAGACGAAGGCGAATACGTTGAATTTGAAGAAGAACCCGCTGAAACGGAAATCAAGAACTAAGCAGAAGCGCCGATGCTTTGCCTCATTTTGCGCCCCCGAATGGCCATCCTGCACTCGTAAATGGAATGAAATCAAATTGAGCAGGCACACATTTGGCAACGGGGACTATTGGAAGAGGCTTCATGATTTTTTTTCTTAAAATCTTACCGATTGCTCGTAATGTGCTGATAATCAATACTAATTGGAATGGTAAAATGATGAAAGAAACAAATTAGGAACAACAAAATCAAGAACCCCCAAAATGAAAGCAAGAGAAAACATAAATTAACACAGAAAGCAACGATTATTTTCCGATTTTGTCTTTTGATTGTTCAGGTCTATGAAATGATATTTATGTCATTTCTGTGTTAGTAGTAACTCGAAAAGCTCCAAAACAACCTTTTTCGCTCGTTTTTTATGATTAACAATGAAAGGAATATTATTGCGAAATACTCAATTATATGAATGTCTCGTAAACATTTTGAGAATATTGCACCTTTTTCTGAAATTATTTTCGTATTTTTGCATACGAATTATATATCTATAAAAGTATGGCAAAGAAAGATGTAAACAGATTGAAAATAATGTTGGCAGTAACCAAGCGCTCAAACAAGTGGTTGGCAGAAATGTTGGGTAAAGACCAAGCAACCATTTCCAAATGGTGCACCAACACTTGCCAACCAGACTTGGAAACCTTAATACGGATTTCTGATTTGCTGAAAGTGAATGTAAACGATTTATTGAACAAAGAATGTATCAAAGAATGATGAACGATATATT
>URFI01000221.1 GCA_900547085.1 uncultured Prevotella sp. | reverse complement strand
GGAAGAAAAACAACTAAGAGAATTTTTCCATAATTTATTTTGAATAAATCAACCGATTAGTTTTTTACCTTTTGTATGGTTAGTATCATTATTTTTATGTAAATTTGCAAAGTATGGATGTACAATTTGCAAACTATCAATGGAGCGAAAACATCATCATCGTGGATGCTGATTATGTTGACAGTGTGGCTTTCGACCTCATCGTCAACTTCGAGCGGATGATTGGACGACGTATTCCCGTAGCTGACCTTGCAAGGTGGATAGACTGCGTGGCGCTTGACGGCGGCATCAGGGAGGGTGAACACCAAACTCAGGTGGTGCTGATTCATCGAAAAGACAGGAAGGGCATGGAGAATTTCATGCCATCTGATTATGAAAGTGACCTGAACGGGAAGGCTTTCAAAGACCACTTGGGTGAATTCATGCTCAGTTCGCTGCCCATCGAGGAGATTGTTGATGAGACAGACTTCCTGATGGAGATTGTGCAAGCAGCATGCGAACAGCCTAATGTGAAGCGGGTGATGATCGTTCCAAACTTCGAGAAAGATGGACTGTACGACCGTATGCGCCATGTGCTGCAACAGGTAGACGATGACAAGCGCATCACGGTGTTTGCCATGCAACCCTTACCAGGAGGCAACTTCAGGCAAGAGATATTGGGCTACTCGCTGATGAACGCCTTGGGAATCAAGAGTGAAGAAATAAAATAACGTATAACAACCAACAGAAAGTGCCGCTAAAAGCGTACCCTGCGAGGCACTCTCCCCTACATGCTGGGGGTGACGGGGAATCTTTATCATGTCAAAAGTTTTAATGATTGGCGCCGGTGGCGTGGCAACAGTTGCCGCATTTAAGATTGCACAAAACCCAGAGGTTTTCACTGACTTCATGATAGCAAGCCGGCGAAAGGAAAAATGTGATGAGATTGTGAAAGCGATTGGTAAGCCCAACATCAAAACAGCTCAGGTAGATGCTGATGATGTGGAACAACTCAAATCGCTGATGAACGATTATCAACCCGAATTGGTCATCAACTTGGCATTGCCTTATCAAGACCTCACGATCATGGAGGCATGCTTGGCCTGTGGATGCAACTACTTGGACACGGCCAACTATGAGCCCAGAGACGAGGCGCACTTTGAATATTCATGGCAATGGGCATACAAAGAAAAGTTTGAGCAGGCTGGGCTTACGGCCATCCTTGGTTGTGGTTTCGACCCAGGCGTGAGTGGTATCTTCACCGCCTACGCAGCCAAGCATTATTTCGACGAAATACATTATTTGGATATTGTGGATTGCAATGCGGGTAATCACCATAAGGCTTTTGCCACGAACTTCAATCCAGAAATCAACATTCGAGAGATTACGCAGAAGGGTCTCTATTATAAAGACGGCAAATGGATAGAAACCGAACCGTTGGAGATTCATAAACCCATTACTTACCCAAACATTGGGCCGCGTGAGAGCTATCTGATGCACCACGAAGAACTGGAAAGTTTGGTGAAAAACTATCCTACCATCAAGCAGGCTCGCTTTTGGATGACTTTCGGAGAGCAATACCTTAACTATCTGGATGTCATTCAAAACTTGGGAATGTCGCGCATTGACGAGATTGAATACGAAGCTGAATTGGCAGACGGTTCGGGCAAGAAGGTGAAGGTGAACATTGTTCCACTGCAATTCTTGAAAGCCGTTTTGCCCAATCCACAAGACCTTGGCGAGAACTATGACGGTGAGACCAGCATCGGATGCCGCATTCGTGGCATAAAAGATGGCAAAGAACTTTCCTATTACGTTTACAACAACTGCAAGCATCAGGATGCCTACAAGGAAACAGGCATGCAGGGCGTGAGCTACACTACGGGCGTTCCAGCCATGATTGGCGCCATGATGTTCCTGAAAGGTCTTTGGAAGAAGCCCGGCGTTTGGAACGTAGAAGACTTCGATCCAGACCCCTTCATGGAACAACTCAACAAGCAAGGCTTGCCTTGGCACGAAGTGTTTGGAGAGGAATGGAAATAAGCCTCTCCCCCAGCCCCTCCCCAAAAAGGGAGGGGAGAAATTAGACTTTTTGCTGAAAGCATCAGTGCTTACCAATAAAGATAAACAATAAATGACAGTTCATTTAATCAACAGTGAGAAATAACATTACTAAACAATAATAATAAAAAAAGAAGCTATCTACACCCATCCCCGCCCGAAAGCGAGGGGAGTGATTAGACTTTTTGCTGAAAGCATCATTGCTTGCCTATAGAGGTAAAGAATAAATGACAGTTTATTTAATCAACAGTGAGAAATAACATTACTAAACAACAATAATAAAAAAAGAAGCTATCTACGCCCTGCCCCTTTGGGGAGGGGACGGGGGTGAGGCTTCCATTTATTTATGGCAAAAGAACAAACAAACAATCCTACATCCGGCGAGGGAAAATTGAAAGCCCTACAAGCTGCGATGGCTAAAATAGAGAAAGACTTTGGTAAAGGTGCCATCATGCGCATGGGCGACGAACAGATAGCTGATGTGGAGGTAATTCCCACGGGCAGCATCGCCTTAGACGTGGCATTGGGCGTAGGCGGATATCCACGAGGAAGGGTCATTGAGATATTCGGACCAGAGTCATCGGGTAAAACCACATTGGCCATCCATGCCATTGCCGAAGCACAAAAAGCTGGTGGCATTGCTGCTTTCATCGATGCCGAACACGCTTTCGACCGTTTTTATGCGGCTAAGTTGGGCGTGGATGTCGACAATCTGTGGATTTCACAACCCGACAATGGTGAACAGGCGCTAGAAATAGCCGAACAACTCATTCGCTCATCGGCCGTAGACATCTTGGTAATCGACTCTGTGGCTGCGCTTACACCCAAGAAAGAGCTGGAAGGTGTGATGGGCGATAGCAATGTTGGCCTGCAAGCCCGACTGATGAGTCAGGCTTTACGCAAACTAACTTCTACCATCAGCAAAACCAATACCACCTGCATCTTCATCAACCAGCTGCGCGAAAAGATAGGCGTCATGTTCGGAAGTCCTGAAACAACGACAGGTGGTAACGCGCTGAAGTTTTACGCATCGGTGCGTCTTGACATCCGCAAGAAATCAAGTGTGAAGGATGGCGACGAGGTTCTTGGAAACCAGGTGCGCGTGAAAGTGGTTAAAAACAAAGTGGCACCTCCCTTCCGCAAGGCTGAATTTGAAATAACCTTCGGCG
>URFI01000220.1 GCA_900547085.1 uncultured Prevotella sp. | reverse complement strand
CCCACGCTTCAAGAGTCATCTCTTGGGACAGGCCATTGATAACCATCCCAAGCTGAACGACCTGCGACAGCGGTTCGCAGGCATGCGCCTCATTGTGAGTACTACGTCGATGATGATGAGCAAGCCCTTCATCTTTGCCATCAAACATTTCAGTCTGGCACTCATTGATGAGGCCAGTCAGATATTGGAACCTAACCTTGTCGGTATTCTGTCGAGCCATGTTTCAAAGATGGGAGGCGCCAGTTTGGCCCTTGATCATCACCCCAATATCGACAAATTCATCCTCATTGGCGACTACAAACAGCTGCCCGCCGTGGTTCAGCAAGACGCGTCAGAGTCGCAAGTGACCGATGCCGACTTGCAAAACATCTGTCTGACTGACTGCCGAAACTCACTCTTCGAACGACTTATCCGATGGGAAGAGCGACAGGGACGTACCGACTTTGTGGACACGCTGCGCAAACAAGGCCGCATGCATCCAGCCATTGCCGCCTTTCCCAACAAGATGTTCTATGCCAAGGAGCGGCTGCAACCCGTTCCATTGCCGCACCAGGTGGGCGAAGATATTGGTTATACGGCGATGCCGCAGGATGACACGGATGGCTTGTTGGTGAGTGAGCGGCTGCTTTACTATCCCTCCCACTTCACACAGAACGTGCGACTCTCTGACAAAGTGAATCCTGATGAGGCCCGAAAGGTGGCCGACTTGCTGCGTCACATCCATCGGTTGGCGAAAGATAAGTTTGACGCACAGAAGACGGTGGGCGTGATTGTGCCTTATCGCAATCAGATTGCAATGGTTAGAAAAGAAATAGAAAGGACAGGTATCTCACAACTCATGCAAGTGGATGTCGACACGGTGGAGCGTTATCAGGGCAGTCAACGCGACGTTATCATCTACTCTTTCACCGTGCAGAACCGCTACCAGTTGGATTTTCTCACAGCCAATAGCTTCCTAGAAGGGCAGGCTTGGATAGACCGAAAGTTGAATGTAGCCCTGACAAGAGCTCGAAAACAGCTGATTGTGTTGGGCAATGAGGCGGTGCTGTCGGCTAATCCGCTGTTCAAATTATTGATAGATGACATTCCCGTACGATTGTGTTAACAAATCGAAATGCAGTCAAAATTAAATAAAAAAACAAGACAAATGTATGGCTGTTACCCAAAAACAGCTTACATTTGCTCGTGAGTTCAAATAAAAGATTTACAAATCAGGATTTATTTACAAAAACTAGAACATTTATGAAAAAGATGATTTTAACAGCAGTTGTACTGCTTTCGTCCGTAGCAACATTTGCGCAACGCGCAGTAGGAACAGTTTCTTTGAAGCCGCAGGTAGGTGTTGTGGGTGCAACCATGACCGAGTTTGAAAAGACAAAGATGAAGGTTGGTTTCACTGCTGGTGCAGAACTGGAGTACCAGGTATCTGACATTTTCAGCCTTTCTGGAGGTGTAATGTACGCACAAGAAGGCGTGAAGTTTGATACTGGTGGTGACTTCAAGATTGGAAAGACGAAAATCGAGTTCAAGGATGCAAAGACCAATCTGGCCTACATCAACGTGCCTGTCATGGCAAACGTATACGTTGTGCCTGGATTGGCAGTCAAATTGGGTGTTCAGCCAGCATTCGCAGTGGACAAAGGCGGCACCAAGGCTAAAGGTTTCGACCTCGCTATTCCGGTTGGACTCTCCTATGAGTTCGCCAATGTCGTTATCGACGGACGCTACAATTGGGGTGTAACCAAGGTATTCGACAACTTCGATGCTAAGAACAGCGTGTTCCAGGTAACACTGGGTTACAAGTTTGATTTGTAAGATACACGGCAGAATCTGCCAAATTATACACTGAGGCAACCAGCAATGGTTGCCTCTTTTCGTCTGTCAGCATGCCAACACACTTGACGTATGGACATAAAAAAAGGGGCTCCGCCGAGTCCCAATCTTTGTTAACCTTAAATCTAATACTATGAAAAACACAATGCAAAGATAAGGTTGTTTAAACGTAATAGCAACTGTTTGCGCAAACAATTCGGTTTTAAAGCTCGTTTCTTGATGTAAATCAATTTGAGAAGCGAATCATCCATTGTCAAAATACGTCCCAATCATTTAATAAATAATGTGAAAAAACTTGTTTATTGGAAAAGAATGTCTAACTTTGCGAAAAGTAAACAACAAGAGAAGACTTAGGAAAAGGAATTCCGACACTTTGGTAGATGTCGGAATTCTTTCTTTTATCGTCTTCACTAACAGCAATTATTAACAATAAATACTTATAACGTTATGGCTTACATGTCACAAGAAGGCTACGACAATCTTGTAGCCGAGCTTACCAGGCTCGAATCTATTGAGCGCCCGAAGGCATCAGCTGCCATCGCAGAAGCGCGTGATAAGGGTGATTTGAGTGAAAACTCTGAATATGACGCTGCAAAGGAAGTGCAGGCGCATCTCGAAGATAAAATCAATAAAATGAAACTGACCATCGCAGAAGCGAAGATCGTTGACGTGTCTCGTCTCAGTGCCGATACAGTGCAGATCTTGTCCAAAGTCGAGATGACCAACATGAAAACGAAGTCAAAAATGGTGTATACCATCGTCAGTGAAAGCGAGGCCGACCTCAAGGCGGGGAAGATATCCATCAAAACGCCTATTGCACAAGGACTTCTTAATAAAAAAGAGGGTGATGAGGTAGATATCAAAATACCAGCCGGCACCATCAAACTACGCATTGACAAGATAACAGTTGAATAATAAACGTTAAGACCATGGACATCTTTTCTAAAATCGCAGCTGGCGAAATTCCCAGCTACAAGTGTGCAGAGAGTGAGAAGTTTTATGCTTTTTTAGACATTAGTCCATTGCAAAAAGGACACACGTTGGTTATTCCACGTCGCGAGGTGGATTACATTTTCGATATGGAAGATGATGAGTTGGCCGAGTATCAGGTGTTCGCTAAAAAGGTGGCTGTGGCCTTGAAGCGTGCTTTCCCGTGCAAAAAGGTGGCGCAAGTGGTACTGGGATTGGAAGTGCCGCATGCGCATATCCACCTCATTCCCATGAACAGTGAGGCGGATGTGAACTTTAGAAAAGAACATTTGAAACTTTCTGAAGAAGAATTCAAGTCGATTGCAGACCGTATCTACGGCGAGTTTCAAAAACTTTAATTTGTTTTTCCAAGGTGCTCGGCTTGCAAGTGGAAACGAATAAGGCGAGCCTTTCGCCA
>URFI01000219.1 GCA_900547085.1 uncultured Prevotella sp. | reverse complement strand
CCTGGTCGCGAAGCGTAATCTTCTGCGCCGAATGTTCGGTCACCAGCGTTGAGATGACACAGGTAAACAGAATCATGAGCACCACTCCATTGAGCAGATCGTCGTCGACGAGGTAGACACCGGGAGCTGTTTCAATCTTCATTCCCACCATCACCATGGCGATGGCGCCAGCCGCATGGGCAGAGGTGAGGCCGAACATCATCGTTCCAGACGACAGCGGCAGCCTGAAACCGATGCAGGAAAGATAGGCAGCCAGCAGTTTGCCCAGCGTTCCCATCACCGTGATGACGAATAGGATGAGCAGGATGCTGCCACCACTGAACAAGCCACGCAAATTGATGAGCATGCCCACACCGATGAGAAAATAGGGAATGAACAGTGCGTTGCCAATAAACTCGATGCGGTTCATCAATGGAGAAACGGCGGGAATGTAGCGATTCAAAATCAATCCGGCGAAAAATGCGCCGAAGATACCTTCAAAACCAACGGCTGCGCTCAACGCGGCACTCATGAACATCATGAGCATGACAAAGACATATTGCATCACAGCATCACTATAACTCCGTAGAAACCAGCGGGTAAGCCGGGGGATGAGCATAATCATTGCGACGCAATAGACGGCAAACTTAAGAGCAAAAAACAGCCAGAACGTCAGGTTGGCGTCACTTTGATACGAGGCAACGATGCCGGCCAGCAGGGTAAGCGCCAACAACAACGAGAGCATGGTAGACCCAACGCTGAGCATCACACTGGGCTTGCGCTGCAAACCATAGCGACTCACGATGGGATAAGCCACCAGCGTGTTGGAGGCCATGATGCACCCTAACAGTAACGATGACATCACAGAATAGCGAAGGATGGAAACGCTGCTGACATAAACCAACGCAAGTGGAATGGCAAAGGTAAGCAAACCGAACGTCAACATGCGGTACTTGTTCTTCTTCACACCCTCCACGTCCATCTCCAGCGCGGCCAGAAACATGATGTAGTAGAGCCCCACATTGCCGAAAAGCTCAAACGAGTTGTCACGATCCAGGATGCTCAATCCGTGTTCACCCAACAACACGCCTGCCAGTACCATGCCGATGATGTGCGGAATGCGCAACTTGCCCATAACGATGGGGGCCAGTAGGATGACCAACAACACGACAAGGAAAATCAATGTCGGATCGGAGATGGGAAAGTAGGCTGACAATTGCGACATCAAACTTAGTATTAGGCAACAAAGTTAATCAAAAAAATGGATATCACAGTTGATTCCCGTTGAAATTGAATAAGCAAGAACGGCGAATTATCCACTATATCACTCTGAACAGATGGATTCGGAAAAAACAATAAAAATTGTCACTCATTATAGGAAGAAGAAATGAATAATTCGTAACTTTGTCGGCAAGAATATTTATAATCAACATATTAGTAGATCATGAAAGTAGCAATTGTTGGCGCAAGTGGCGCAGTGGGTCAGGAGTTTTTACGCATTTTAGAGCAGCGGAAGTTCCCGTTAGACGAGCTTGTTCTGTTCGGTTCTCAGCGCAGTGCCGGTACAACTTACTCGTTTCAGGGCAAAGACCATGAAGTAAAGCTCTTGCAACATAATGACGACTTTAAAGACATTGACATCGCCTTCGTGTCAGCCGGCGGTGGCACCTCGAAAGAATTTGCCGACACCATCACCAAACATGGCACCGTGATGATTGACAATTCCAGCGCATTCCGCATGGAGGAGGACGTACCTTTGGTGGTGCCTGAAGTGAATGCGGAAGACGCTTTGAAACGTCCGCGCAACATCATTGCCAATCCCAATTGCACCACCATTATGATGGTGGTGGTACTGAAACCCATCGACGACCTGAGTCACATTAAGCGAGTGCACATCTCGTCCTACCAGAGTGCCAGTGGAGCCGGTGCGGCAGCCATGGCCGAGTTGCAACAGCAATACAAAGAGCTGGTGGAAACAGGCAGCGTAAAAACCGTCAGCAAGTTTCCACATCAACTGGCATACAACGTGATACCGCAAATAGACGTGTTCATGGACAACGGATACACCAAAGAAGAAATGAAGATGTTCAGCGAGACGCGCAAGATTATGCACTCGGACATTAAGACCAGCGCAACGTGCGTGCGTGTATCATCGTTGCGTTCGCACTCTGAATCGGTATGGTTGGAAACCGAACGCCCACTATCCGTTGAAGAGGTGCGACAGGCTATTGCCGCTGCACCCGGATGCGTGGTGAAGGACGACCCAACCCAAGCATCGTACCCCATGCCCTTGGAATCGGCCGGACACGATGACATCTATGTTGGTAGGATTCGCAAGGATTTGGCCGACGACAACGGCATGACGCTATGGTTGACAGGTGACCAAATCAGAAAAGGAGCGGCTCTCAATGCCGTGCAGATTGCCGAATACCTCATCAAGGTGGGCAATGTGAAATAAAAAACAAAAGCGTATAACCGCAGACGAACGCACATCCCCCGTGCATCCCTTTAGTAGGCGGTTAAAAGAACATTGCTTTTGGCGGTCAAACCCAATGAGTTTGCCCGTCAAAAGCAATGACTTTATTCCCTAATCCCATTGATATTGGAAATGAACGTTCTACCCCAAGGGAATACTGGGGTATCTTAGCTTTGTCATTTTCTCAAAACAAGTGAGCAAACTATCGAAGAGTTCAATGAAAAAGCAAACCACTCCCCTCCCTTTCGGGGAGGGATTGGGGGAGAGGCTTTTTACTCTTTCACCGCAACACACTCCACCTCTACCAATGCCTCTTTGGGCAGCGTGCGAACGGCAACGGCCGAGCGGGCAGGATAAGGCTCTGTGAAGAACTGTGCATACACCTCGTTCATGGCACCGAAGTTTGCCATGTCGGATAGATACACCGTGGTCTTGATGACTTTGGATAAATCCAGGCCAGCAGCCTTCAATACCGCTTGTGCATTAAGTATGGATTGGCGTGTTTGCTCCTTGATGCCACCCTCTGGGAATTTTCCCGTTGAAGGATCAATTGGTAATTGACCAGATGCAAAAACAAAGCCATTGGCCTCGATGGCCTGACTGTACGGCCCCACTGCAGCAGGTGCCTTTTCAGAATGGATAGATTTCATGATTCATAGTTTTAAGGGCGGTTCTATCAATTACCACCGTAAAGTTTTTTTATGTTGGGCGGTTTACGTTTTGTCATCTTGCGGTCTCTTTTGGGTTCAATTTGCTTGTTCGTTCA
>URFI01000218.1 GCA_900547085.1 uncultured Prevotella sp. | reverse complement strand
TGCGCAAAAAAAGACGTTTTTGTCCCAAACACTTTGCTTATTGATTTCGTCTGAGACTTAAAAATAGCATAAAACGCTAATAGTCAACAGATAACAAAACATCCCCATTATTCGCATATTTTCAACAAACGAACAGGTTCGTTGAAAAAACGCCCAGCATTTGTGTTAAAAAGTCGTTACTGCGGAAACTATTTCACCGAAGAACGTTCCGTTTGATAGGATACAAACGCAAACCAACATTATTAAATAAAGGAGTCGTATGGTTCTTGAAAAATTTACACCCCTATTGATACATCATCCAAAAAATATTCATTAAATTTGCAAATGGCGGAGTCTAATACCGCACAACATCAAATTTTAAACATCATATCACACACAACAACCTATGAAAAAAAAGAAAAACCAAGTAAGTGAATTACCATCAGAATGTACTACCATCATAGTAGGTAAAGAGATGACAGCAGACGGTTCCATGATCGTAGCCCGTTCGGAAGACTGGGATGCCATGGAAGCCAAAAACTACGAACTGTACGAAGATACGAAAGAGGGACCAAAGGAATTTATCGCTCTGGACAGTCCGTTCCGCTGTGAACTGCCCAAAGAAGCATTGGGTTACAGTGCATTGGCACCCTTCAACCTACCGCACCACTGGGGAAGTGCTGGATTCAACACCGCCGGCGTGGGCATGAGTGCTACTGAAAGCATTTTCAGCAGCGATGAGGTGTTAAAACATGACCCCTTGGTAGAAACGGGTTTGGCTGAGAATGCCGTGTTCAATGTCGTACTGCCCTACATTCACACCGCACGCGAAGGCGTAGAGCGCTTGGGCATGCTCATCGAGAAACATGGTATTGCCGAAGGTTTCGGCATCGGATTCGTAGACGCAAAAGAAATATGGTACTTGGAAACGGCCTGTGGACATCGTTGGTTGGCTTGCAGAATGCCGAAAGAGCAATATTTCGTCACGGGCAACCAGAGCCGTTTCCGCCAGTACGATCCTAACGACAAAGAAAACTATTTGGCATCTGCCGACTTGATTGAGTTTGCCGAGAAACATGGATTACACGACCCGAAGAAGGGAGAATTTGATTTCCATGTGTCGTATGCGCGCGATGTCAAACTTGACACCACCTATAATTATCCGCGCGTATGGGGTCTGCAAAAGATGTTTTCACCAGCGATTAAGAATGACGTAACCAAAAATACATTCCCTGTTTACGCCAAAGCCGAGAAGCCTATTAGCATCACAGATTTGCGTACAGCATTCCGCTTCCACTACGACAATACCGAACACGATCCCTATCTACATAGCAATCCAAAAGAACCTTATCGCCCGGTATCTATCTTCAGGACCACACAGACCCACATCCTACAGGTACGTCCCGAACTGCCTCAGGCCATTGGCTGTGTTGCTTACGTTGCCATGGGCATGGCCGACTTAGGTTTGTTCTTGCCGCTGTATCAGGGCATCAGCTCATATCCAGTTGAATATACGCAGGGAACCGACCAGTCGAGTGCCGACTCTGCCTATTGGAAATTCCGTAAGGTGATGGCGCTGGGTATGGTGGACTACAACAAATATGCGCCAATGATTAAAGAGACGTACCGCAAATTTGAGGAGGAAACCGACCAACGGCAGCGCGAAATGGAAGAAGAGTATTTGCGTATATACAAAACGCAGCCGTTACGTACGAAAGACATGCTGCAAGAATTTTCTGACAAGGTGTTGACTCGCGCACTATGTGTAGCCGACAAACTGCAAGAGAGGTTGTTCACAGAGCTCACCAAAGACATTCAAGCCGAATATCTGTTCCACGGTGCTTAATTGAACTGCGAGGCTTATTGGAGGGCGGTTCTATAAATTACCACCGTAAAGTTTTTTATGTCAGTCTTTTTACGTTTTGTCATCTTGTGGACTCTTTTTTATATAAAACAGGCTGCGCCTCAACAATTCAAACAAGTTTGACTGTATTCGGCTTGCTCCGTTTTTGGTTCAATTTGCCTGTTCGTTCAGTCGTATAGCTCGCTATACTTCTTCACCCACAAACAAATTGATCTCAAAAATAGTCTCACAATCTGTCAAAGCTAATTTATAGAACCGTCCTTGAACCATAACTAAAACCCGATGAAACCAATTCTCCTATCTTATGTTAAGAGAGAACCTTTGGTTTCATCAGGTTTTTTCCATGGCGTCATCGATACGGGTCAGTCGTAAAACCCTGTTGCAATATCTGCAAGAACATGGCGGCTATTGCGATTTGGGTGACAAGAGTGACGCCGAAGAGATAAAGCGTCGCTTCGAGGTGAGCAAGAAAAACTACAAGAAGGCCATTGGTGACTTGTATAAACGCCACCTCATATCCATTGAGCCAGATGGCATCTATCTACAGAAAGCCCGCAAGTAAGAATTAACAGACTTGCGGGCTTTTGCGATTGTATATGTGTGGAAGACGAGTGGGAGGAGCTTCCGTTGACACATAGTTGTCCTCCAAACGCCATGAAAGGCGGCGTTATCAATAATATATGATGCTCCTGACAACCGTTTCGGGCTTCTTGCCATTGTGGTTAATCGTGTTTTTCACAGCATTGCCATGCCCGTCAAGCTCATAATCGGAATACAACACGAAACTCTTTTTGTCACCCTTACGCACCTCTGACTTTAGCTTTCCATTCTTTTCTTTGTCTTGGACGGTCCATGAGGTCGCCTTGTCCTTTCTGCTGATAAATCCTCGCTCGTCGTAGCTGATGGTCTGGACGGTTGTCTCTTCCTCATAGCTGTAATAGCCATCCTTGACGAAATGGTCTGTCTGTTTCACGAGCTGATCCTGATCGTTGTATGCATAGGTGGTAACTGACTTGCTCAAATTCTTCCCAGGTTTCTCCCTGCGGGTAACCCTGCCCTTCTCGTCAAAGTAGTAAGTCCATTCTTTTCCATAGTCACCGTCAGTTGCTTTGGCCGTCACCTGACGCTTGGCAAAATCATAAGAAAATATCGTTGTTTCCTTGTATCCGCCTTCCTTGTATCTTCTTTCCAGTGGATTGCCGAACTCGTCGGGTATGAGAATGGCTGAACATTTATAGCCATTGGCCATGTATTCCTTTTTGACAGGCCGTCCCTGCTTGTCATATTTGTAGTGTTCATATTGCATTTCTTTACCACTGGAATAATCGGACAGCCCTGTCAATCGTCCGGCCTTGTCAAACGAGTACACCGCTTTTTGATCTTCGCTCTCAAGCGTTATTGACTTGACGGCCCCCTGAAGTGGCTTACCTG
>URFI01000217.1 GCA_900547085.1 uncultured Prevotella sp. | reverse complement strand
AGAACCTCAGGGAGATTCTATCGTCGTTATGTTACCACCTGTCAAACTGTTGGATCACAACTTTATTGATGAGGCTCGCACTAAGTCTTTCTTTGAAAAAGGCGAGTGGAAGGCTAAAGATCGTGACGATCTTTACCGAAGAGCCTATCAAGCTATGATTGACCGATGCTTGACAACACCAAACATCAAGAGTGCAGAACGCAACGCTACCCGTCAGTTTTACAAGTTGATGAAATCCATGGGATTTGAGAATGTCATCATTCGTAACAAGCCATACACAACAGAAAAGCGCAGCCAATAAGCCATACTCGATAGTTAAATATACACAATAAAACAACTGATTCTTTTAGGAAAAGTAAAGTTTGTTGCGTATATTTTCGTGATATAATTTGGTGGAATCATTAATTTCGTTTAACTTTGTGCACATCTTGAAAGGTTTTATAACAAATAAATATCATTGCCTATAGATATACATTTACTTAGAATCAAATTTTTAAGAAAATGAGGAAGCTGAATGAGCTGCCAGATGAGGAATTGGCAGTGGCCTATATCAATGGTAATAACCACGCTTTTGATTTATTATTGTCGCGCAATCAGTCAAAGATATTCTCCTACATCCTGTTTGTTGTAAGAGATAGGGATGTGGCTGACGATGTTTTTCAAGAAACCTTTGTGAAGGTCATCACCAAGTTACAGCAAGGGAAGTATTCCGTTACGGGTAAGTTTTGCGCATGGGTCATGCGCATTGCCCATAATATCATCATGGACATGTACCGCGAACAGAAATCAGAAAAGATTGTCGAGGCTACAGAAGACAATGACCTGTCAAACTTTGGTAGTAAGGAATTGTTGGACGAGAACATCGAGAGTAAGTTTGTCAACGAACAGATTCTCTGCGATGTCAAGAAGATGATGAACCTTTTGCCTACCGCTCAGCGTGAAGTGGTGTACATGCGATTCTATCAACAGCTGTCATTCAAAGAGATAGCAGCCACCACGAATGTAAGTATCAATACGGCTTTGGGGCGCATGCGTTATGCCATCATCAATCTGAGGAAGATGGCTCAAGAGCATCAGATGGAATTACGAATGATGTGATCAGGCCGCTCATGCACTCCAATTGAGCAAGAAGAATGCGAATTTGTCTTCTTCTTGCTCCATGATTATGTTAAGTTCTCGAGGGTCATTCTTCACTTTCTTGGCTTGCAGAAAGTGACTTCAATTGTTTTATAGTCTTCTCTGGATTCTCTGATTTGAATACATAGCTGCCACTCACCAGCACGTCTGCACCCGCTTGAATAAGTCGAGGAGCGGTTTCACCCTGTACACCTCCATCAACTTCAATAAGAGCTTCAGATCCGCATTCATCCATAAGTTTCCGGAGGCGTTTCACCTTGTTGATGGTATTCTCGATGAATGTTTGTCCACCAAAGCCAGGATTGACGCTCATAAGCAGTACCAAGTCAACGTCACAGATGATGTCTTCCAGCAGAAGAACGGGGGTGGAGGGGTTCAAAACCACGCCAGCTTTCATGCCAGCCGCATGGATTTGTTGAATGGTACGGTGCAGATGGGTACACGCTTCGTATTGAACGGACATGATATAGGCACCAGCCTTCGCCGTTTGTTCGATGTATCGCTCGGGTTGTACAATCATCAAGTGAACGTCGAGCGGCTTCTTACAGATTTTCGAAACAGCACTGATGACGGGGAAACCAAAAGATATGTTCGGCACAAACACGCCATCCATGACATCCATGTGAAGCCAGTCGGCCTCACTGCGGTTAATCATTTCGACGTCGGACTTGAGGTTTGTAAAGTCAGCCGATAGGAGTGAGGGAGAAATAAGAATGTTCTTCATTTGCGTTTTTGGGTATTAATTCAGACAATAGGATGTCTTCTTGTTGTCAATGTCTACTACCCTGTATGTACGAGCCAACTGTCTAATCAAGTTCAGCGTGACCTCCGAGGGTTTCAGTTCTTCTGGTGTAAAGTATTTCATAGGCTATATCTTTGATAATGTCTTTGTTAATATCATAACGTTCCAGCTATATCTTTATTACATTATAGTATCAATTTTTTCGTGTGGCGTTTAATCATAAGCCTCTTATGTAATAAGGTGAAGTTGTATTTGGGGCTCGAACCAGATGCATATCACTCTCTTTCAGGCCTATTGTCGTCTTCTGTAGGCGTTTAGCGAGTGGGGCAAGAACGTCCAAATCTAATTTATATGAGTCACTTCAAGATGTTTGTCGAAATAAATTCGTACATTTGTCGAGTTCAACATCATTTTAATATTGAATGAACAAAATGAAAATAAAAGTGTGCGGTATGCGTGATACCGACAACATTCGCGCCGTGTCAGCCTTAGACATCAATATGATGGGCTTCAACTTCATTCCCCATTCTCCTCGTTACGTGGAGATGATCAGCAGCATGGCCGGCATCATACCCGATTATAGTGAAGAACGATTGGCCAAAGGAATGCAAAAACAGGAACTACAACCTGTTGCTGATCGCATTGAACGGGTGGGCGTGTTCGCAGACGACATGCCGCAGACCATCGTGACGCGCGTCTACAATTATAGTCTTGATTACGTTCAATTGAATGGAAGTGAAAGCAGGGTGATGATAGAGAACCTGCTTCGTACACTCAAACCTGATATCCAGCCGAATATCAAGATTATCAAGACCTTGTCCATATCATCCCAACAAGATTTGGAACAGTGTAAAGAGTTCGAGGGCGTGGTCGACCTTTTTCTTTTCGTTCCATCTGCCGATGAAGAGGAATGCCAAGGTAAGAAGTCCGACTGGTCGGTCTTGAAGAAGTATGAGGGGCATACGCCATTCTTGTTAGGAGGCAGCATTGGTCCCGAAGATGCGCAACGCATCAAGCAGCTCAATCATCCTTTGTTCGCCGGTGTTAACTTGAATCGTTGTTTTGAGACTGCGCCTGGCGTGAAAGATGTGGAGATGCTACGTTCATTTATCCAAGAAATACGGTCGTAGTCATGGAAAGCAAGCCAGCTGCTCAACCAGAGGAAAATACATCATCAGCTTCCATCTTGCCTCAGCAGCATGAAGAAGATACATTGCCATGGTTTGCCGTAAGGCTGTTCATGGCAAAGCCTCAGTTGGTGATGGATTATCTGGATGAGCAACACTTGCCGTATTTCATACCGATGGAGTATGTGGACGTTGAGGACAAAGACCATCACATCCGTCAACAATTGCGGCCTGTCGTTCGAAATTTGGTATTCATCAAGAAAAGCAAACCCGAAAAGACAATACGGCAATTGCTGATGGAGGCACCCTTCAAATCATCTGTCATCCGCAAAAGCAAGGATGACAGTAGGTATTATGAGATTCCAGCCAAGCAGATGTTTGAGTTCCAAGCCATG
>URFI01000216.1 GCA_900547085.1 uncultured Prevotella sp. | reverse complement strand
CGTTAGTTCAGTTGGTTAGAATGCCTGCCTGTCACGCAGGAGGTCACGAGTTCGAGTCTCGTACGCACCGCCAACAAATAGTTTAGACATCAAGTCTGAATGGTTTTAACAACACATCAGTATCATAGCTCCATAGAGTTATGATATTTTTTGTCCTCTGCCCGTGATAAAGGCTCAGTAGTAATTTCCTAAATCTGTTAAAAAGCATGAAAAGCAGATGAAACAGCCATTGCCTTTTCCGCTTTTTATTTACATTTGCACACATTTATTTCAACAAGTTTCGACAAATGAAGAAACTATATTTCATCTTGATTTTAACAATGGTCACTTTCTGTTCGTTACCGATTAAAGCGGCAAGTGATGACGACGCCCCCAAACAATGGGGATTACAACTAAGTATGGGCAAGACTTCCGTAGGGGACAATTCGCCGGAAAAGCAACCATTCTATGTTCCCAATGACAATGAAGGGAACCTATTTTCACTCAACGGTGATTATTTTCTCACTCAAAGACTGGCTTTAACAGGAGGTGTGTACTTTGAACAAGCTGGACTTTTGACCGGCTTTTCCAGCGGAATTGGACTGAAAAAGATTAATACTATGGGCCTTACCGCTGGTGCAAAATATTACTTTTTTCCCAAGAAATGGATCATCCAGCCGCACGTTGGCGCCTCCCTTCAAACCAATTTTCTCAACCTTAGCCGATCACAGGGCAAAGGCAATTATGCGGTCACCGAAGGATACCCCGGAACAACCCTTTATATGGAACATGATATTCAATGTCCAGCCTTGAGTATTATACCACAGTTGGGGGTTGACATTCACCTTTTCAGCACCGTTTCGCTCTGCCTCGATTGGGACTACCGCTTTGGTTTAGGTGGACACCAACGCGCAAATATGCGATTTATCAACGGTCTTTTTACGGGACAGCCCAGCCTTTACGAGGCCGAAAAGTTCAAGACAGCCTTCAGCATCGGTGTCAAAATGGATTTCCCAACGCGCAAAATCAGCCAACGCGCATACAACAATGCCCAGTGGCTGCTCAGGAGTTGGATTGAAAGCAAAGAGCCCAACAGACGACTCAAGCATGACTAACCTACGGCGAGAAACCATCATTACTTTGTAATGCCATGCCCATGGCTATGTAAAAAGAATATTGTAACTTTGCAATATCATAGCTAAACAATTTAAAGAAATGAAAAAGTTTTTTACCCTTTGCACGTTCTTGGTTTGCTCATCACTCCTGATGATGGCTCAACCCAAGAAACCAAAACTAGTAGTTGGCATCATCGTAGACCAAATGAGGTGGGACTATCTGCCCTATTATGAAAGCCGGTTTGGGCAAGATGGCTTCAACCGACTCATCAATGGCGGCTTCAGTTTCGACAACCTCAACATCAACTACACTCCTACCGTTACCTGCGCAGGCCACACACACGTTTATACAGGCTCGGTGCCCGCCATCTCTGGCATTGCTGGTAACAACTTTTACATCAAAGGCCAGCGTATTTATTGCGCCGAAGACAACACCGTCAGCAGCGTAGGAAGCCAGTCGAAGGCTGGCAAGATGTCGCCCCGCAACCTCAAAGTGACGACCATGACCGACGCTTTACGATTGGCCAACGATTTCAGATCGCGCACTATTGCCATTTCCATCAAAGACCGTAGTGCCATCATGCCAGGCGGACATACGGCCAATGCAGCCTACTGGATGGATGTATCGGCTGGCTCTTTCATTACCAGCACTTATTACATGAACGAGCTTCCCGCATGGTTGAAAGCTTTCAATAAGAAGAATTACGACATCATCAAACGCGACGTGCGCACTGATCCGGAAGGAAATTCCATCTTGGTGCGTCTGGCCATGGAGGTTCTGGACAACGAAAAACTGGGGCAAGGTGATGAAACCGACTTCCTGGCCATGAGTTTTTCGTCGACCGACTATGTGGGTCACAAATACGGTGTGAGAAGTAAACAAACCGATGCGATATACCTCAACCTGGACAAGGGGTTGGGCAAACTGCTCAACAAGTTGGATGAAAAGGTGGGAAAAGGCAACTATCTGCTGTTCCTCACGGCCGATCACGGAGCTTCGCACAACACAGATTTCCTCCGTGCACACAGGATTCAGGCCGGAACATGGGATGCCCGCGCAACCATGAAGGCTCTCAACGAACACCTCACGGCCAAATTCGGGGTGGCCAAGCCATTAGTTAAAGACTACATCGAATACCGTATCTATCTTGACCATGAAACGATTGGCCAATCGAACCTTGATATCCAAAAAGTAAAAGACGAGATTGCAGTGTTCTTGAAACAAGACACTAAGATTGAATTCGTGGTTGATTACGAGAATATGGAGAGTCTTCCCATGCCCGCCCGCCTGAAAAACATGATGCGCAATGGGTATAACGCCCAGAGAAGCGGAGACATGGAGGTTGTACTTTCGCCCGCTCATTACGAGCATGCAGGCACGGCTCCTCACCAAGGAACCACGCACGGGGTATGGAATCCCTACGATTCGCACATCCCATTTGTGCTCTACGGCTGGGGAATTCCACATGGCAGAAGCGGTTACGAAGCAACCATCAACGACATTGCACCCACCATTTGCAACCTTTTGAAGATACAAGTGCCGAACGGCAGCATTGGCAAACCGCTCCCATTCAAGGAATAATGCAACGCTTCGATTAGCCCTCAAACATCATAAATCACAAGCTCATCCCCTCGCCTATCATGACTTTCAGCACATGAATGGCGAGGGGATTTTGTTTTGTGCCAGCATCATTGAGTTTCTTGAACAATTGACAACGATTTTAGGGCAAAATACACAGCATCCAAACTCATTGACTTTGGGCTGCAAAGTCATACAGATTGGCTTGCAAAGTCAATGACATTGGACGCTAAAGTCATGGAGATTGGAAACGGAAAGCAAAAGTAGGAAAAAGGAAAAGTGCAAAGCGTGGTATTACCACTCAATGCACTTTCCCGATGTTTCTCGTTAAATGATTGTTTACCAACGACTTCTATCCATCAAGTATCCTTGTTTATTGACTCGAGTTATTTCATCTGTTCCATTCGTTATTGTAAAAACCTTTACTCCTTAAACTTCTTAGCAGCCCTGAGCTGATGGCGCATACTGCTAATCAGTAGTTGGCTCTCTTGGAGCAGGTTGAGATAGACAAGCGACAATTGGAAGGTCTCGTTGTCCTGTGCCATCTGTATACGATCGATATGCTTCTTACGATATTCACTCAACTCTGTTTCAAACTGGTCAGCCTTATCCAACAACTCCCGATAGTTTTCAAACCTACCTGTGGCAATAAAGTTTTCGGTTTGGGTTAAAAAGTCGGTGATTTTCAAACGAATGGGTTGATATTCGTCAATGAGACGCTGCGTGATAGGAGTAAAATTGTTGTCAACATGTTCTTTGATAGGCTCAA
>URFI01000215.1 GCA_900547085.1 uncultured Prevotella sp. | reverse complement strand
AAGGTTAGTCCGCCGATTCGCTTCTGTGCAATGGCGTGCGACGAACACTCCATGAATACATATTCGCAGCCGGCAGCCAGCATTTTGGCTAACAATTCGTTGAGTTCAATAGGATCGGGGGTGGTGTGGTCGGCAGGAATCTCCTGCCCTTCGATAAAATTGCAGACCGTAGAAAGCAGTCCACACTTGTGTCCCAACTTTCTGAATAGATTATATAATAAGGTGGCAACGGTGGTCTTTCCGTTGGTACCTGTGACACCTACCAGCTTGAGGTGCTTGGAAGGATCGCCAAAAAAGCGGGTGGCAACTTTCCCTACTTCATCTTCTGTCGATTTCACCACCGCGTAGGTGACGTTTGGTTGTGGCTGTTGTGGCGCTTCTTCACATAAGATAGCGGCGGCTCCCAGCTCTATCGCTTTGGGTATGTATTGATGCCCGTCCACCTGTGTGCCCTTGATGGCTACGAACAGGTTGCCCTCTTTTACTTTGCGGGAGTCGATTTCCACGCCTGTGATGTTGACATTGGCTTCGCCGATGATGGCAGATGTCTTGATGCCTTGAATCAATTCACTGAATGTCATATAGGTAATTTCTTATAAATGTTACTGTGGTGTATTGCTAAATCTATTGCAATGTCAGGTGACATACATCGCCTTTCTTGATGCTATGGCCTGGTTCCAGACTCTGACTGGTTACCTTTCCACGTCCGTCGAGCTTGACTTTTACGCCTCTGCTCTCCAAGATGTAGACGGCATCACGTGCACCCATTCCCTCAACGTTGGGGATGAACTTGTGGCCATGCACCTTTACTTTCCTGAGTTTGACAACCGTATTGTTCTGTATTTCAGCTGAACCCCAGATAGGATTGCCCTTGGTGTATGAGCCAGACCAATCTTGATTGGCATTAATTCCCAAATGACTGAGCACATAGTTGGCTGCGAGGACATTGCCATTTTTTACATCTGGCAACAAAATCGATGTGGAATCTTTGGCGTCTTTAACGTCAAGTTTGAGGTCTTGGGCCATAATTCCCTCTGAAATGTGATGAAACACAACACCGCTCATGCCACCTCCTGATGCGGGAAGTCCCGACTTCTGGATGCAAACGATGCAGCTGTAGCGAGGCTTGTCTGCGGGGAAATAGCCGGCAAAGCTCAGCAAGTAGTTGGTTCGTCCTACCTTATATCCACCCGAACCTTGTGAAATTTGTGCCGTACCAGTTTTGCCTGCCACCTTGAAGGATGGTGATCCGGCCTTCTTGCCCAGTCCTTGGCTGACCACATGTTCAAGAATCGTTTGAATTTCACCAAGCGTTTTGGGCTTGCATATCTGTGAACGGAGTACTTTGGGCGGGAACTCTATTAGCACTTCTCCATTTTTCACCACCTTTTTTACAAAGCGAGGTTGCATCATCTTGCCGTTGTTAGCGATGGCATTGTAAAACGTTAGCATGGAAATGGGTGGAATTTGTGTTTCGTATCCGATGCTCATCCAGGGCAAAGCAGTCTTGCTCCAGTTGAGCCATTGGTCTCGTTTGTTTTTCTTGGGCAGTCGGATGACGGCCGGAGACGAACCAACGAGCGGAATATTCAGGTTGTCCGCCAAGCCTGTTCGATAGATTCCCCGCACGAATTTCTCGGGATAATCTTTATAGTTATCATCGATAATGCGACTAACACCGATGTTGGAACTGTATAAAAGAGTCTGTGGAAGCGTTAGCAAACCATAGCCGCCCCTACGCCAGTTGTGGTCTTTCATGTGTCTGCCATACATCGGCCAAACGCCACCGGCAGTCTCTACTCTGGCCGTGGTGTCCACAATTCCATCGTCTAATGCGACCATGATTGAGGCAACTTTAAACACAGATCCAGGTTCCAGTAGGTCGCTGACGGCATGATTCTTTACTTCTCGGTATTCACCATCAAAGCATTTCTCCATATTGACGATGGCCTTGATGTCGCCAGTAGCCACCTCCATGACCAGTGCCACGCCAACATTTCCGTTGATTTTCTTCAACTCATCGATGACAGCTCTTTCAGCAAGGTCTTGCATGCCAACGTCAATGGTTGTGACAATGTCTGCCCCATCAACGGGAGGCGTGTCCATGATGTCAAGAAACTTGTTGAGCACCTTGCGACGATGCACGATGCCATTCTTCCCACGGAGAATGGAATCGTAGGACAACTCAAGTCCAAACCGCGCCGTGTCTTTAGCTCCATACATGGCACCCACGGTTCTACCAGCCAGTGAACCATAGGGGCGTTGTCGCGCATTGAATTCTTCGTAGTGGAAACCACTGGAATATTTAGAAAGATTGAACAACGGCAACGCTTTCACATCTGTGAAAGTGTTGTAGTCGATGCGCTTTTTCCAAATGGGCCAATGGCGGCTTTGTTTCTTCCTTCCCTCTTCCAACTCGGCTCTGAATGCGCGGGCAGGCTTTTCTGGAAAGATGGTTGCCAGACCTTGACAGATAGAGTCAATCTTCTCATCCCATAGCGTGTCGGTTTTTGACTCATGCAAGGTTTTGAAGTCCATGTACACCTTGAACTCGGGTAATGAACTTGCCATGAGTTCACCATTGCTGCTAAGAATGTTGCCTCGCATAGGTTTGATGTCTACGCTGTCGCGCTTTACGCGATTGGCCACTTTGGTCCAATAGTCGCGCTTGGCTGTCATGATGTAGATTGTTTTACCAACCACGGCAAGTGCTATCAGTGTCATCATGATGGCGAGGGCACTGTAGCGAGGCATTATCTTTTTATAATCAAACTTATTCATTCTGCAGGAACGGTGATGATGTAAGGTGGTTGGTTTGCTATTTTGAGGACGCTGTCCTTATTGTTCTTTAACATTTCGAGCACGTTGCTCTCTCTGCTCTTTTCCGTCAGTTGGCTACTGGTAGACAATGCTTTGTATCTAGCATCTTGCAACTCTTTCTGTAACTGGTCAATTTTAATGAGGTTTTGCTGCACGCTGTATCGGTTTGAAATGTAAATGATGATGAAAAAAGTGATGAGCAGTACCACCCAGATTTGCTTGCGGATGGTGGAAGTAGTCAAAATGTCTCCACCAAGAATCTTCTTCAATGTAAAATTCTTGGACAGTGGAGCCTCTCCTTCTCTGGCTTGCTCTAGGATTACTTCCTTGAGTGTAGGACCCTCATCTGCAACTTCCTCTTGGTTGTTCGCAGATTCTTCTGGTTGTTTTCCTTCTGAAACCGACAAGATGGGGTTTGATTCTTTGTCTATATCTTCTTTTTTCATTACTTCTTTTCAGCGATTCTTAACTTCGCACTTCTGCTTCTTGGGTTTCGTTGCTGCTCATCCTCTGCTGGCACAATCACTTTTTTGTTGATTAGTGAGAAAGGAGTTGTTATCTTTCCGAAAAAGTCCTGCGTCATTTTTCCTTCCACATTGCCAGTCTTCATCATGTTTTTAACAATCCGATCTTCCAGAGAATGGT
>URFI01000214.1 GCA_900547085.1 uncultured Prevotella sp. | reverse complement strand
GATCAGAAAAACGGCTGGCTGTTTATCTCGTCGAATGCCGACACCCATGCCTTCAAAGTCTTTTCGGATGACAAATACAATTTTACCAAAACCTGCTTTAATGGCGTCATAGATAGAATAGTCCATGATGGTTTCCCCATTAGGTCCCAAACCGTCAAGTTGTTTCAATCCTCCATAACGGCTACCCATACCGGCAGCAAGCAGTAATAATGTTGGTTTCATAATCAGTTTTATTTTAATGATAATCAATGTTCAAATCAGTAGAGATTCAACAGGCGACGCCTATCTTTGGCAAAGATAGTGCGAGCCGAAGGCAATCAAACTCGCTTGAATTGCTGAGGCGATGCCTATCTTATGCAAAAATAGAGCAAGCCGAAGGCAATCAAGCTGGCTTGAATTGCTGAGGCGATGCCTATCTTATGCAAAGATAGCAAAAAACGCTTAATAGCCATAAGAAATCACAATCTTTTACAACATGATGAAGCAGCCATCTGTTGAAAGCATACCTATCACCTTCCTCAATATAAATCACGGACAGACAGGCAGACACATGGAAATCCGCAAGTTCTTTATCGGCCAGTTTGACACAATAAAACCGCCATATTGGCGCATCACTATGCAAAGGCACACCTTTTGGACATCATGAAGCAGATGAAGAAAAAATTAAAAAAGAAAGGAAAAAAGGACTATGACATTCGATAAATTTACAATTAAAGCACAAGAAACCGTTCAAGAGGCTGTGAACCTGGCACAGAACGCTGGGCAACAGACCATTGAACCCATTCACTTGCTGCTCGCCCTGCTGAACAAAGGGAAGGATGTAACGACGTTTATTTTTCAAAAGTTAGGCGTTAATCCTTCTCAGATAGAGGCATTGGCGCAGAGCGAGATTGAACACTTGCCCAAGGTATCGGGCGGACAACCCTACCTGAGCAATGACACCAACATGGTTTTGCAAAAGACCATGGATTTGTCCCAACGCTTTGGCGACCAATTCGTGAGCCTCGAACCTATGCTGTTGGCTTTGCTCACAGTTAATTCTTCGGCCAGTCGTATTCTCAAGGATGCAGGCTGTACGGAAAAAGACATGACCAAAGCCATTGATGAGTTGCGACAAGGCTCGAAGGTACAGAGCCAGAGTGGCGACGAAAACTACCAGGCGCTTGACAAATATGCCAAGAACCTGGTGCAGGATGCTCGTTCCGGAAAGTTGGATCCCGTTATCGGACGGGATGAGGAGATACGCCGCGTGCTCCAGATATTGAGCCGCCGTACCAAGAACAACCCTATATTAATAGGTGAGCCGGGTACTGGTAAAACCGCCATTGTGGAGGGCTTGGCCGGGCGTATCGTACGAGGTGACGTGCCCGAGAACTTGAAGAACAAGCAGCTCTACTCGCTGGACATGGGCGCACTGGTGGCCGGAGCCAAGTACAAGGGCGAGTTTGAAGAACGTCTGAAAAGCGTCATCAAAGAAGTGACTCACGCCGAGGGCGACATCATCCTCTTCATTGACGAGATTCACACCTTGGTGGGTGCAGGCGGTGGCGAAGGTGCCATGGATGCCGCCAACATTCTGAAGCCGGCTCTGGCACGTGGCGAATTGCGGGCCATCGGTGCTACCACGCTCAACGAATACCAGAAGTATTTCGAGAAAGACAAGGCACTGGAAAGGCGATTCCAAACGGTGATGGTGGACGAACCGGATGAGTTGAGTGCCATCTCCATCCTCCGCGGACTGAAAGAGCGGTACGAGAACCATCACAAAGTAAGGATTCAGGACGACGCATGTATTGCTGCCGTTACACTGTCAGAGCGATACATCAGCAACCGGTTCTTGCCAGATAAGGCCATCGACCTGATGGATGAGGCCGCAGCAAAACTGCGTATGGAACGCGACTCGGTACCGGAAGAGTTGGACGAGATTACCCGTAAGCTCAAACAATTGGAGATTGAGCGCGAAGCCATCAAGCGAGAGAACGATGAGGTGAAGATTAAACAACTCGACAAAGACATCGCCGAACTGCACGAGGAGGAACAATCGTTCCGGGCTAAGTGGGAAAGCGAGAAGAACTTGGTGAACAAGATACAACAGGATAAGCAGGAGATGGAGAACCTGCGGTTTGAAGCTGACCGTGCCGAACGTGAGGGCAACTACGAACGGGTGGCCGAGATAAGGTATGGAAAGCTGAAAAGTCTGCAAGACGACATCGACAACATCAAGCTGCAACTGAAGGCCACACAGGGCGGAGAAGCCATGGTGCGCGAGGAGGTGACGGCAGATGACATCGCTGAAGTGGTGAGCCGATGGACCGGCATTCCCGTCACACGCATGCTGCAAAGCGAGAAAGACAAGCTCTTGCATCTGGAAAGCGAGTTGCACAAACGGGTAATCGGCCAAGATGAGGCCATCACGGCCGTGAGCGACGCGGTGCGCCGCAGCCGGGCGGGACTGCATGATCCGAAACGCCCTATCGCCTCGTTCATCTTCTTAGGAACCACCGGCGTGGGTAAGACCGAGCTGGCCAAAGCACTGGCTGAATATCTTTTCAACGACGAAAGCATGATGACGCGTATCGACATGAGCGAGTATCAGGAAAAGTTCAGCGTGTCACGACTCATCGGAGCACCTCCGGGATATGTAGGATATGACGAGGGTGGACAGCTGACCGAGGCCGTCAGGCGCAAGCCTTATAGCGTCATCTTGTTCGACGAGATAGAGAAGGCCCATCCAGACGTATTCAACATTCTGTTGCAAGTGCTGGACGACGGTAGGCTGACCGACAACAAGGGACGCACGGTGAACTTCAAGAACACCATCATCATCATGACCTCTAACCTGGGCAGCCAGTACATCCAAGAGCAAATGGCTGGCATCGACGCAAACAACCGCGAGGACAAGTTGAGAGAAACCAAGCATACGGTCATGGAAATGCTCAAAAAGACCATCCGGCCGGAGTTTCTCAACCGTATCGACGAGACCATCATGTTCTTGCCTCTGACCCGGACTGAGATTGATAGCGTGGTGAAATTGCAGATGAACGGCGTGAAGAAAATGCTGTCGGAACAAGGCTTTACCTTGGAATGGACACCCAATGCCATCGACTTCCTTGGCAAGGTGGGATATGATCCCGAGTTCGGTGCCCGTCCAGTGAAGCGCGCCATCCAACGCTACGTCTTGAACGACCTGTCCAAGAAGCTGCTGGCCGGCGACGTAATGAACGACAAACCCATCATCATCGATGCCGATGACCATGGGCTGACGTTCAAAAATTAATGACGAACGGTGGGCCTTTGCCAGCTGCACTGCATCCGCCAGAGCATGCAGAGCTCGGGTACAGCTGCACGGCATGCACGTCATGAAAACCTATCATTGGGGTATGTCCGTAAGGATGTACCCCATTTTTGTTTGACGGAGGGTGGTGGATCGCTCACCCTAAATGTCCTGTTTTTTGATAGTTTTTAGCC
>URFI01000213.1 GCA_900547085.1 uncultured Prevotella sp. | reverse complement strand
CATGGCAGTTCATGGGCCTTGCGCACGACAAGGCGATGCGTCATGGCATGCTCAAGGACGAGGTTGTGGCGCAAAAGACTGTCATGGTGCAGCCCAACATGCCGCGTTTTGTGCGTATGGGCGATCATGCCACGCTGTCAGCGCGCATCATCAGTACTTCCAAACGAGTGGTGGAAGGCACCGTGCAACTGGAGTTGCTCAACCCAGAGACCGATGGTGTGGTGTTCAGTAAACAGCAGTCCTGTCGTCTGCAGCCCGACACAACCGTGTCGGTAGCCTTTGATTTCGACGTAACCCGTCTGCTCGCCGCTCATCCGCAGCTGTCATTGCTCATCGCGAGGGTCACGGTAAGCGGTAAGGGATACAGCGATGGCGAGCAGCATTACCTGCCCATTCTGCCCGAGATGGAATGGGTGACCACTACTTTACCATTCACGCAGCATGCCCCTGGCACCAAGACGATTGACTTGAAACAGCTCTTCCCCGTGGATGATGCTGCCAATCGGCTGACCATCGAGTACACTAACACCCCGGCATGGCTCATGGTGCAGGCACTACCCTCGATGGGAACGCCTGATGGTGACAATGCCATTAGCCTGTCAGCAGCCTACTATGCTAACAGCATTGGACGTTATCTGTTGAACGAAGCACCGCAACTGAAGTCGACCATCAGCCTGTGGAAGCAGGAAAAGGGTAGTGAGACCTCGCTCATGAGTAGTTTGGAAAAGAACCAATCACTCAAAACAATGGTACTTGAGGAAACGCCTTGGGTGGCCGATGCAAACAAAGAGAGCGAGCAGAAGCAGCAACTGGTCACTTTCTTCGACCCAAATACGATGGATTACCGATTGAACTCCGCCCTCGACAAGCTGTCAAAGCTACAAAATCCCGACGGCTCTTTCAGTTGGTGGAAGGGCATGTCGGGCAGTCGTTACATGACAACGGCGGTAGTCAAGATGTTGGTTCGGTTGAATGCGCTCATTGGTAAGCAGCAGGTAACAACGCCAATCATCCGGCAGGCTCTTGCATATTTGGACAAGAAGGCGGTTGAGGAGGTAGCTCAGTTGAAAGAATTGAAAGCCAAAGGAAACAAGAATCTATCTCCCAGTGAGGCGGCTTGCGACTATTTGTACATCCATGCGTTGGCTGAAAGGCCATCGACCGCCACCGTTAAATATCTTGTTGACTTGCTTGCCAAGAAGCCTTCCGCGTTGACGATCTATGGGAAAGCCAATTCAGCGATTATACTTTCACAGTATGGTAAACACGAATTGGCCAAGGAATATTTGCAAAGTATCAACGAATATAGCGTGTACAAAGAGGAGATGGGACGCTATTTCGACACGCCGCGTGCCCAATATACCTGGTGCGACTATCGCATACCATCTCAGGTGGCAGCCATTGAGGCCACTAAACGCCTGCGTCCCGGCGACCCCAGCATTGAGGAAATGCAACGCTGGCTACTGCAATCCAAGCGCACACAGGCTTGGGACACGCCCATTAACAGTGTGAATGCGGTGTTTGCCTTCTTGCATGGCGCCACGGAAAAACTCACCCAGTCATCCCAAGATGCCGTTATCAAGATAGACAACCAGCCTGTTGACCTTCCTAAGGCCACCGCAGGACTGGGTTACGTCAAGGTTTCGAAGTCGGGCAAGGATGTGCGAACGCTTGCTGTGAGCAAGACCTCGACTGGCACATCATGGGGAGCTGTGTACGCACAGTTCATGCAGAAGTCCACTGAAGTGGCCAGTCAGTCGTCTGGAATTAAGGTAACTCGTACCTTATTATATAATGGTAAACCTGCAACCAGCCTGAAAGTGGGCGACAGGGTGACCGTGAGAATCGAGATAGAGGCCGACCGCGACTACGACTTCGTGCAGCTACAGGATAAGCGTGCGGCATGTCTTGAGCCGATAGGTCAGTTGAGTGGCTATCATCAAGGCTACTACTGTGCGCCCAAAGACAATGCCACCAACTATTATTTCGATCGCCTCGGCAAAGGAAAACATCGCATAGAAACAGACTATTACATAGACAGAGCCGGAACCTACCAAACGGGCATTTGTACCATTCAGTGTGCTTACAGTCCTGAGTATAATGGTAGGGAGGCTGCCAAAACTTTGAATATACAATAAAAGATGAATCGAAAACTCATGATATTCGCGCTCATGGCGCTTCCACTCCTGTCTTCTGCGCAGCAGATGACCGCCGTCAACGAGGTGATAGATTGCGGACAAGTCGTTTATAAGGCTCCCGTGACGGTGGCGTATGACATCAGGAACACCGGCGACAAGCCACTCGCTATCAGCAAAGTGCTGACCAGTTGCGGCTGTACCTCTGTAGATTATCCCCGCCAAGCCATCGCTTCACACGGTTCGGCTGTCGTGAAAGTCACCTATGACGCCAAGCAAATGGGAACTTTCAACAAGCTGGTTCGCATTTACAGTAATGGCGCTGCCGCTCCTTTGGAGTTGACCATCAAGGGTAAAGTTGTGGATGAAATCATTGATTTCAGTGGGTCTTATCCCTTTACTTTAGGCATGTTGCAAACCGATGTCAACAACATCGAGTTTGATGATGTGAATCGTGGCGAGCGTCCGCAGGCTAAGATACACATCAAGAACAACACGAAGCAGATGGCACAGCCCATCTTGATGCATCTACCCAGCTATCTCTCAGCCGACGTGTCGCCCTCACGCATTGCGCCAGGACGTGCCGGAGTGGCAACCATCACCCTGGATTCCAAACTGATACGCGACTACGGACTGACCCAGACGTCCATCTATATGGGGTTTGTTCCGGGCGATAAAGTAAATCCAGATAATGAGTTGACTGTTTCAACTGTGCTTCTGCCAGATTTCAAAGATCACGAAACAGCCGCGCACATGCCCCAACCAAAGATGCAACTCTCTTCAACCAAGCTGGATTTGGGAACCTTCGGACGTAAGAAAAAGCTGAAAGGACAAATCTTCATCCAAAATATTGGGAAGCGCATGTTGGAGATAGAGAACGTTCAGATGTTCACCGGTGGCTTGGAAATATCTCTCAACAAGTCGAAATTGGAGCCTGGCCAGACCGCTAAACTCAAAGTGACGGCTATCGCAGCGCAATTGAAAAAGGCTAAGAGTAAACCTCGTATTTTGATGATTACCAACGACCCAGAATTGCCTAAGGTGATTATTGACATCCATGTGAACTGATTTTCCGATGGTACAAATAGAAATTGATAGCGGCAGTGGCTTTTGTTTCGGCGTGACGACCGCCATACAGAAAGCGCAGGAAGAATTGGCCAAGGGCGGAACATTGTACTGCTTGGGCGACATTGTGCATAATGGTATTGAAGTGAAGCGTCTGCATGAAAGCGGACTGGTGACCATTAATCACGATGATTTGCGCCAACTACACGATGTAAAAGTGTTGTTGAGGGCACATGGAGAACCCCCCGAAACCTACGAATTGGCTCGAAAAAACAACATCGAGATTATAGATGCT
>URFI01000212.1 GCA_900547085.1 uncultured Prevotella sp. | reverse complement strand
GCACCAAACGGTCAGCCACAATGCCCATCAATGCAGGCATGAAGATGGATACAACCCCCTGCATGGCAAAGAATGCACCGATGTTGGAAGCCATTCCAATGTTGGTTAAATAGATTCCCATGCAAGTAAGATAGGAACCCCAAACGGCAAATTCAAGAAAATTCATTGCCGCCAAGCGTACTTTTAAGTTCATTTCATGTATTATTTATGTCATACAAAGACAGTGCGAGCCAAGTGCAACCTAGCTTGCTTGTAGTTGCCGAGGCGATGCCTGTTTTATGCAAAGACAGTGCGAGCCGAGCGCAACCAAGCTTGTTTGAAGTTGCCGAGGCGATGCCTGTTTTATGCAAAGGTAAGCTAAATGTGAGAATGCGCAAAATAAAAAAATCTTTTTTTTCGGAATGCCAAACAAGGAAGAAATCCAAGAAAGCACACATTGATTTTCAATAGCAATGACTTTGAACACCAAACTCAATGAGTTTACCCCTCAATAGCAATGACTTTGACCACCAAACTCAATGCTATTGAAACGGTATAAAAGTATGATAATATGTATGAATTAATCAGGAAAAATCAGGTATAAGTTTAAATTCAAGACATCACCCTATACCTCAAATTTGGAATAGTCATCCAGTTTTAGCAGCGCAGCTACCGAGATGCTCTTATGTTTCCGCATGAATCTGTCGACAACATTCACATAGTCGCTCTTGAAAAATCGCCTACCCAGCACTTTGTTGGCCGTCCACATAATCTTAGCCATGTGCAAATCTTTTTCCACCTGCGTGTTCACGCCGTGATCTTCCATGGGATAGACGCTCAACAAATAGAAAACAATACAGTCGGGCACGATATATTCGCGTGTCATGGACTGTCGTTGCTGCTCGGAATAATATTTCTTATATACCGAATAGTTTTCTCCCAAATACTTATCCAACGAAATGCCAATCAGCTTGTCGCCCACCACCACACTCTGATTGAGCGCGCCAATTTGCGCATAGACGGTGGGAATTTCAAGCCCCGGTAGCAACTTTTGCAACTTCATGAATACTCGGCTCAGCTCTTTGTTGATGTCATCCATGTCAGCATATTCAGCTTCAGCGTCAGAAATGAGGACCTGCAACAGGGAGTCTTGGTAGAAATTAAGGAATTTTGAATTGATGTACGGTTCGTTCACTTCGCCTAAATCCAACACATCTTCTATCAACGTGCGAGTTTCCATGGGATAGGTGGTATTCATTTGTTGAAGCGCCGAGAAATCACCCGTCGTGAGATAACGGCTCTCCAGACGATCATAGCGCTGCACTTCTACCAGCATCTTCTGATCTTCTTGATTGTAGGGCTTGAGTTTTAGCTGACAAGCGCTACACAACAGGAGGGCTAAAAATAATAGACTATAATATTGCTTCAAAACGAATACACATTATCCTTATTATGAGCAAAATTAAGCAAAAATATAATAAGTAGCAAATTTTAAACTAAAAAAGATAAATTTAAGCCAAAATTACTTTAATTCCGCTTAGATTTCACTGTATTTTTTCTTTCCTTTGACATAATATTTCCAAAGAATAGAATAAGAGTTCAGTATTTTTTCGTCCTGCACCAATCTGCTGTTTTGAATTTTTTGGCGGTCAAATTCAAATTCATTTCGCCAGCGTTTGAATGCTTTTCTGGCCTTGAACACGGCGCGGCAGTCGCCCCAATGGTGCCCCAACAACAGCATTTGCAAGGCTGCAAGATAGTCGAGCCACCACCGAACGCGCATAACATGCTTCAAATCTTTGTCATTAAGGTTTTTGTAAAGCATAGTCAAATTGTTCCTGAAATTCAGGAACGTTTTCATCGGATTGTTCTTGGGCAGCGTTCCTCCACCCACATGGTACACCTGACTGTCGGGAACACAATAGATATCACGGCCGCGTGAGCGCAAGCGCCAGCACAGATCTATCTCCTCACTATGGGCGAAGAAACGGCCATCTAACCCTCCGGCCTCCCAATAATCGCGAGAACGAATCATCAGACACGCACCCGTAGCCCACGCTATCTTGCAGGAATCATCATACTGACCATCATCATTTTCTACCGTTTGAAAGATACGGCCACGGCAAAATGGATAGCCATATCTGTCAATAAATCCTCCGCTCGCACCCGCATACTCAAACTGGTCATGATCGAAAACCGACAACAGCTTGGGCTGACACGCTGCCACCTGCGGATGAGCGTCCATAAACTCAATGAGTGGTGTTAACCAGTGATGGGTTACTTCAATGTCGGAATTGATATGTAGTACTCGGCATCGATATGGCCCAAAGCCTTGTTGTAGCCTTCGGCAAAACCCCAATTACGATCCAGGGCAATTTGCTTCACCATGGGGTAATGTTGTGATAACCATGACATGGAATCATCGGTCGACGCATTGTCTGCCACAAAGATTTCGGCTTCGTCGCGAGAATAATTGATGACGGAAGGGAGGTAGGTTGACAACATCTTGGCTCCATTCCAGTTCAAAATGACAATAGCTACTTTCATATCATTGCTTTTAATGCTGATCGGTCATGATTGAAATCACCCAATTTGACCGTTATCAATTGGTTATCAAATTCTTCTTTGGCCAATGCTGCGGGCAGTTCCACACGAATGTAGTTACGAGTGAAACCGTGCATGGCCCGGCCGCGATTAGCCTTCTCAAACAGCACCTCAGCCTCCTGCCTCACATGCTTGGCATAAAAAGCATGCGTCTTTTCGTCAGACAACTGCAATAGACGCTTCGAACGCAACTTCTTATCATGCTCTGAAACGACATACGGAATGGACAGCGCACGGGTGCCGGGACGCTCGGAATAAGGGAAGACGTGTAGCTGAGTGATGTCCAGAGAACGGATGAACTCAAAGCTTTCTTCAAAGTATTCGGGCTTTTCTCCCCGGCAGCCCACCATGACATCCACACCGATAAAGGCATGCGGCATCACCTCTTTAATATGGTGTATCTTGTCGGCAAACAGCGAGGTGTCGTAATGACGATGCATCAATTGAAGCACTTCGTCTGACCCACTTTGCAAGGGGATATGGAAATGGGGCATGAAGGCTCTGGACTGCGCGCAATAATCAATCAACTCGTCGGCCATTAAATCGGGCTCCAAGCTGGAAATTCGAAATCGGCGGATGCCCTCCACCTGATCAAGTGCCTTGACAAGGTCTAAAAAAGTTTCATCGGTTCTTTCGCCAAATTCGCCAATATTGACGCCCGTTAATACGATTTCCTTCCCCCCTTCTGCCGCAGCCTGCTCGGCCTGCTGAACCAAAGACGCAATGGAAGGATTGCGGGAGAAGCCGCGTGCGAAGGGTATGGTACAATAGGTGCAAAAATAGTTGCACCCATCTTGCACTTTAAGGAAATACCGTGTGCGGTTACCTTTCGAACAAGAGGGTTGGAAAGTCTTGATGTCTTTCGTCTTGACCGATTGGAATGCATGCAAACCATCAGGCACATCATCACCCTGCTCACGAA
>URFI01000211.1 GCA_900547085.1 uncultured Prevotella sp. | reverse complement strand
GTACATCCGTACCATCATGGACGAGTTGCAGCGTATCGACTCTCACTTGCTATATTTAGGTTGTTGTGCACAGGATTTGGGTGCTTTGACAGCCTTCTTGTACAGCATGCGTGACCGTGAACACGTGTTGAACGTCATGGAGGAGACTACAGGTGGGCGACTCATCCAAAACTATTACCGCATTGGCGGTTGCCAAGATGATATCGATCCCAACTTTGTGGAGAACACCAAGAAACTGTGTGCTTATCTCAAACCCATGTTACAAGAGTACATGGATGTGTTTGGAGATAACGTCATCATGCAACAACGCTTCAAGGGAATTGCGCCCATGAATCTAGAAAACATCATTAGTTATGGTGTAACAGGTGCTTCTGGACGTGCTTCTGGCTGGAAAAACGATGTGCGCAAGTATCATCCCTATGCCATGTACGACAAGGTGGAGTTTGAGGAAGTTCTCAACGAGCATTGTGATTCGTTTGGTAGATACCTCAATCGTATTGAGGAAATCAAGCAAAGCATTCGCATCATCGAACAGCTCATTGATAATATTCCAGCAGGCGACTTCTATGTAAAGCAGAAGCCAATCATCAAAGTTCCTGAAGGACAATGGTATTTCTCATGCGAAGGCTCGCGTGGCGAAATAGGAGTTTACTTGGATTCTAAGGGAGACAAGATGCCTTACCGCTTGAAATTCCGTCCTATGGGCTTGAGTCATGTCGCTGCCATGGATGAGGACAAAAGATAGCTGACCTTGTTACTGCAGGTGCGGCGCTCGACTTTGTCATTCCAGATATTGACAGATAGCAGGTATATAAGTTGGCAACTTTTAGCAATGCTTTGCTCAATGTTCGCAACTTGTTCAATATAAATAACTTAAATAGATCATGTTTGATTTTAGTATAGTAACCACATGGTTCGACACGCTTCTTCGACAAACCTTAGGTTTGAACGATTTTTGGACGATATTCATTGAATGTGTTATCGTTGGTGTCGCCATTCTCACTGCTTACGCCTTGTTGGCGATAGTGTTGATATTCATGGAACGTAAGGTGTGTGCTTACTTCCAATGTCGTCTCGGGCCTATGCGTGTGGGCTTTTGGGGAACGCTTCAGGTGTTTGCCGACGTGTTTAAGATGCTCATTAAAGAAATCTTTGCCGTTGACAAAGCCGACAAATTCTTGTATTATATTGCGCCATTCTTTGTGGTGATTGCCTCAGTGGGTACTTTCTCGTTCCTTCCTTGGAATAAGGGAGCGCACATTCTCGATTTTAACGTGGGCATCTTCTTGGTGACCGCCATATCAAGCATTGGTGTGTTAGGCGTCTTTTTGGCAGGATGGGGATCTAATAACAAATATTCTGTTCTGTCTGCCATGCGTGGAGCGGTGCAGATGATTTCGTATGAAATGACCTTGGGACTGACCCTCATTGCGGCTGTTGCCTTGACGGGAACGATGCAGATGAGTGGAATTGTGGAAGCACAGACAGGACCATGGAACTGGTTAATTATCAAAGGGCACCTTCCTGCTATCATTGCATTCTTGCTGTTCTTGGTAGCTGGTAATGCTGAAGCGAATCGTGGACCGTTCGACTTGGCAGAGGCAGAGAGCGAGTTGACCGCAGGATATCATACAGAGTATTCGGGTATGGGTTTTGGTTTCTACTATTTGGCAGAATACCTCAATCTATTTGTCATCGCAGGATTAGCCACTGCCGTGTTCTTAGGCGGTTGGGCACCTTTCAATATTGGTGTCGAAGGCTTCGATGCTGTGATGAATTATATTCCTGGCATTGTGTGGTTCTTAGGCAAGACCTTTGTTGTAGTTTGGCTTCTGATGTGGATTCGCTGGACGTTCCCACGTTTGAGAATTGACCAAATCTTAACTTTAGAGTGGAAGTATCTCATGCCATTGGCATTGGTAAATCTCATACTGATGACCATTTGTGTGGCTTTTGGTATCCACGGTTAATACGTTTCATTTCTTGAAGATTCAGTAAGATGGAAAATAAACAATCATATTTTAGCGAAGTCTGGTGTGGAGTCAAGTCGCTTGTAACGGGTTTGAGGGTTACCTTGAAGGAATACTTCACCCCAAAGAGCACCGAACAATATCCAGAGAATCGCAAGACGACACTGCATGTGGCTCAACGTCACCGCGGACGCTTAGTGTTTAAGCGTAACGAAGACGGCACTCACAACTGTGTAGCGTGCACTATGTGCGAAAAAGCATGTCCCAATGAGACCATACTCATTAAGAGTGAAATGGTTGTCAATGAAGAAACGGGCAAGAAAAAGAAACAATTGGTGGACTATCAATACAAATTAGGCGATTGTATGTTCTGCCAACTCTGTGTCAACTCTTGTAACTTCAACGCCATTGAGTTTACCAACGACTTTGAAAACAGTGTGTTTGAGCGAGATACCTTGACCATGCACCTTGACAAGGAAGTGTATCAAGGCGGAAGTTTGCCAGGCTTGATAGACGGTGGGGCACCGCTGACCATTGGACAATTTAATACCAAAACCAAATAAAAGTAGTAACGTATATGGCTAATTTAATCATGTTTTGCATTTTGGCAGTCGTCATTTTGGGCTCTGCCATCATGTGTGTACTAACAAAAAGGATTATGCGGGCGGCTACCTTTCTGATATTTGTTTTATTTGGTGTTGCAGGTATCTATTTCCTTTTAGGATATACATATTTGGGAGCAGCACAGATTGCTATTTATGCAGGGGGCATCACGATACTCTATATCTTTGCAATACAGTTGGTATCTAAGCGTACGCTCCAAGGATTAGTAGAACATCTCAAAGGTTCACGCGTCATTCAAGGGGCTTTGCTCTCATTGATAGGACTGGCTACCGTGATAGGTGTCTTGGTGAAGAACCAGTTTATTCATCAAGCAGCGCAGGTTGCTGATGCAGAAGTCCCGATGAATGTCATCGGCCAAGCATTGGTAGGCTCTGAAAAATATCAGTATGTTTTGCCCTTTGAACTCATTTCCGTGTTCTTGTTGGCATGTATCATTGGCGGTTTGTTGATTGCCAGAAAGGAGGATGATAAATGATACCCGTTGAATGTTTGATAGGTCTGAGTACGCTATTGTTTTTTATTGGCGTATTTGGCTTCGTTACCCGTCGTAATTTGTTGGCAATGTTAATCTCCGTAGAGTTGGTTCTTAACTCCGCAGACATCAACTTTGCCGTGTTTAACCGCATCCTGTTCCCCGAACAGTTGGAGGGCTTTTTCTTCACGTTGTTCTCCATTGGCATCAGTGCTGCAGAGACAGCGGTGGCGATTGCCATTATTATAAACGTTTACCGAAACTTTGGTAGTGATCAGGTGAACAGTATTGAAAATATGAAATTATAAGATGATGGATTACAGTTATGTATATTTAATACTTCTTCTACCTGCACTCAGTTTCCTGATCCTTGGACTGTTGGGTATGAAGATGAGTCATAAGGTGGCTGGACTCATTGGCACCGTGGTGCTTGGTACGGTGTTCTGTCTCTCTTGCTACACCGCTTATGAGTATTTTATAGGCGTAGGACGTGGCG
>URFI01000210.1 GCA_900547085.1 uncultured Prevotella sp. | reverse complement strand
CCATCGTGGGGGATGATTCCTATAACTTGCTTGACAACCATTACGGTAATGCCGATTTGCTGACAGAAGACGCAAACGTAGGTACCATGGAGGCATCTATCATCGCGGCCATCCGTGGCAATGGCAAGGGAGCCGACGGCATTTGCAATGCTGCCCGCATCATGCCCTTGCGTGCAACCACAGCTGGCGACCCTTATTTAAAAGACGTGGCATTGGCCATAAGATATGCTGTTGACCATGGCGCTAAGGTAATGTTGCTACCATCGCAAAACACGTTGTTCCCTCCCGTAGAGCGTAAGTGGATTGCTGACGCACTATACTACGCCGAACAGCACGATGTTCTGGCGATTGTTCCGGTGACAGAGAGTGCGCAAGATTTGCAAAAAACCACTTATTATCCTAACCGGAAGATGATTGCTGGTCATGAACTAACCAACTTGATGATTGTCGCACCCAGTGACAAGTTGGGCAAGCCTTCGTTGAAAGCCAACTATGGGAAAACCGAATTGGACATTCACGCACCAGGAAAAGAAATATACAGCGCAGGGGTGGGAAACACGTATGGTCTGTCTACCGGCACAGGAATGGCTGCCGCAACCTTGGCCGGGGCCGCTGCATTGGTAAGGTCTTACTTCCCCAAACTCACCGCCGCAGAGGTTCGTGAGTTACTCAACAACTCTGTGACACCCATGCAAGACATGGAAATAGAGAAAACGATTGTGGTGAACGACCGTAAGGTGAACGACCTCTTTACGTATTCAGACATTTCCATCTCGGGTGGCATCGTCAATGTGGCAAACGCAGTGAAAAAAGTATTGCAAGAAAAAAACAGCACCAGGAAATAAATCAACAAGGCGTGTGGCCCATTCATTGATGAAGTAACATCAAGCAATCTGTTTGAAATAGATTTCAAATCAATCATTCAACGCTGGCTATGAGATATATTATTACACTTGTTCTCACATTTTTGGCTGTCCACCCCATGTCGTGTCTTGCCCAGGCGACGGCAATCAATCGTTATGCTGACACCATTGCATACGAGGTGAAGTATGGACGAATCATCATTCCGGTTGAAGTGAAGGGGCGTAGCCATAAATACATCTTAGACACGGGCGGACAGACAGCCACCATGTGGCGTGAGGTAGAACAGGCAAAGGGTGAGTTGACAGGTGGCCAACAGGTAACAACCGACATGAACGGACAGGCCAACAGCTATGCAAAAGCTACCCTGCCGGAGGTGAAGATAGGTAGATATTTACGCTTTACCACACTCAACACCATTGCTTTACCAGAGATACAAGGCTTTCGTGATTTAGGCGTGGTGGGCATTCTTGGTGGCGACACGTTTAAAGATGTAGTGATGAGTATCGACGGACATGCGCAACAACTTCGCCTATTTTATCCCTATCGCCCAAAAGGACTTAAACTGTCTGACGGCATTCCCTTGGAGTATTCGCCAACATGGCACGTCAATTTTCCATTAACGTTCAACAATCAATCCGTACAGATGATGTTTGACACGGGCGTTCCCGAACTGCTCACGCTGAGTGAAGACGACTTTCATCGTCTTTCGCAAGCACAAGCTGCCACCGTTACCTGCGAGGGAGTGGGTTCTGTGGGTGCCGGATTAGAAGGATTGGCAAAACCGGAACCTTTAAAATATGTACGCATGGCGCCGTTTTCCATCAGCGGTAAAAAGTTTGAAAATACGCCGGCAATGGCGGCAGCGGGCATCCCCACGATTTTAGGAGCCGAACTTTTGCAGTATGGCACAGTAACCATTGACTATCCGCGAGGTAGATTCTATTTCCAACCCTACGAAACTTCCACAGCCGATTTCGCAAATAAAAAGCAAACATGGACTGTGGGAATTTTGCCAGCCAATCAGCGTTTTGAGGTTACTACGATATGGGGAACCACCCAACCACAAGTTGAAATTGGCGATGAAGTGACGGCCGTCAATGGCCATGACATCACCGCGTTGCCTTTAAGTGAAATGACTATCGTTGATATTTTTAAGGATATCAAAGATCAGGAGGCCGAACTGACAATTCGTCGCCATGACCAAGTGTTTAAAGTTACCATTCATAAATTATAATTTTATCAAGATGCGCTTACATTCTTTACTTATCTATATCTTATTGTTGTTGGCAAATATTCCTACAAGTGCCAAGGCACAGGTGAACAACACTTCGCAAGAGACGTTCGATTATCAATTACTGCGTCAGGGTGAAATGGCGTTGACCATGACGTTAGACAACCAACCTGCCCTTTTCGTGTTGGCGTTAAACGAGAAGACTGTGCTGTTTCAAGAAGAAAAGTCAACGCCCGAAACGGTTCAAAACACCACCCACACACTATCGTTAGGCAAAAGTTTGTATGCCGAAAAACAGTCGTTCGCGGTGGAATCTGCACCGGCTACCTATCGTGAACAGGATGTCAAAGGACTGTTGGGCATGGACATGTTTCGCAATGTGGTGCTTACCATCGATGCTAAAAATCAAAAACTAACCATCTCTGCGCCCTATCGACCCGATTTCATGAAATTGTCTAATCGAATAAGGCTGAACGAAGCCCCTCAACAAGTATTGCGTTTGCCGGTCATGGTAAATCAACAGAACGTCAGTCTGCCTTTGCGCTTAGACCAATCGTCTGGACTAACACTCTCTCAAGAGCAATGCCAACAGCTGGGCGTTGCGACCTCGTGTGCTCTTAAAATAGCACATACGGAATGGAAAACAGCCATAGCAACGACGAATGAGACCGCTGACTCGTTCTTAGGCAACGGCATTTTGCGACATGGATTGCTGTCCGTTGATTTCACGAAAGCATCCATCTACTTTCAGGCATACGATGAAAATGACATCGTATACAAATCTGTTTCCAAATCTGCCGTCGTCGTTGAGGCGGGCAAGCCCACTGACATCGGGCGCACCTATTTCTTAGATCATGTGTGGGATTACACGGCTTCCACGCCTTATACCTATCGCGACAGTGTGCCGTGCGTTATCGACTTTTGGGCCAATTGGTGCATACCGTGCAAACGCTTGTCGCCATTGATTGACGAGTTGGCTAAAAAATACGCTGGAAAAATCAAGTTTTATAAGGTTAATTATGACCAAGAGAAGAAATTGGCGGCCGATTTAGGCATTGGTGCCCTCCCCACTCTCTTGGTGATTCCGACAAAAGGAAAGCCCCAAACCATTGTGGGTCCCAAGCACGAAGAATTGGAACAGCGGATTTTAGAATACACGGGAGAAAAGACGAAAGAATGACTTGAAAAGGAAGGGTGTTTAAGACGGGATCTTAATCTCCATGCTATTGAAGATCAATCTCCATGACTTTACAGCCCAATCTCTATGACTTTGGGCCCTAATCTCCATGCTATTGGAAAGGGTCTTTATATTTTTACAACCAGCTGATATTCAGGTGGTTGCAATTGTCTTACAAGAATTACATCCAAGAACGCCCTACTTTTCATTCCTCATTCTACAGAATGGCTCCATGCAGCACTGCATCAACTTGGCGATGCCGTGCGTTATTTCACGGTTAGCGGTTGCGCTTGGAGGTAACGCGGCCCGACTTCGTCAATGTTAACG
>URFI01000209.1 GCA_900547085.1 uncultured Prevotella sp. | reverse complement strand
GTATAGCTTTTGTTTATCCGTGAGGTTCTCCTGATCCCAATTAGTGAGGCGTTGACGCTTGCTAATCTTTTGATGAAAGATGTTTGCATACAACTTCTGAAGGCTTAAATCTTTGATTCCGAGTTCCCCGACAATATCTTGTAAATCAATGAAATATCCTTTCTTGAATTCTGACCTTCTATGCAACATCAACAAGTCGTCATGCCACGACAATCCAATCATCTTGGTTTTCTTATTCTCCAACAAAAGTTTGATGGCCGGAGTGATGCCTAATATATTAAGACGGAACAAGAAACAAACCTCCTTGGTAGCAACCTGAAACAATGAAACTTGGTAAGATTGTCCTTTTCTGAATACGGGACGCGTTTCGGTATCTACGCCTAAAAGGTCTTGAGTCAACAAGAATTTCACCGCTTTTTCTGCCATTTTCTCAGTGGTCACGACAATGATTCGACCTGGAAATAAAACTTGTGGGAGTGTGTGGATGGCTTCCTTGTTGAATTTGCTATAGATAGTTCTCTTCATAACCCATATTCTTATGGATTGCAAAAATAGAAAAAAGTTATCAAAACGTGAAGGATTCTGACATATTTACGCTATTTTTGCATTCAAATCACATAGACTTGATATGGGAATAAAAAGGAAAAAGCCTGAGCGAAAACCTAAGAATGTGGGTGAAGCTGTAGGCTTTCAAAATATCTTCAGCAACGAAAAAACAGATTTTCTCTTAGGAGCTATCCTTTTGGTCATTGCAGTGTACGTCATCATTGCAATGGTTTCTTATTTTTATACTGGACAGGCAGACCAGAGTATCCTTGAGGATTTGCGGCCAAGAGAATGGATGAATGCTGACCGAACCTTCTCTAATTATTGCGGAAGTATCGGTGCTATCATCGCTTATACGCTGATTACAGTCAACTTTGGCATTCCCGCATTTCTGATACCTCTGTTCATTATTTTGTTGGGACTTAGCTTGATGAAAGTCTACAAGATTAACCTATGGAAATGGTTTCTTGGCATGACGCTCGTCATGATATGGAGTTCCGTCACGCTTGCCAAGTTTGCAACACCGCTGATGGGTGAACTTGTGTTCAATCCTGGTGGCCGGCATGGCATGTTCTGCGTACAACAATTAGAGAATTTAGTAGGTCCTCCCGGATTAACAGCCATTTTGTTGTTGGTGGCACTGGCGTTTTTAACTTATTTAAGTGCCGAAACAATAGAGGTGATTCGAAAGGCATTGAACCCCGTGAAATATTTAACTCGTAAGATTCCTTTCACGGTAACGAATCTCACCCGTCATGATAATACCGCTTCTGCGGTTAAGTCAGAGGAGGAAGATGAGGCTCAAACCATTGGTAACACGTCATCTGATGATGAAGAAGACTCAAAGCCAACAGTGGTAGACTTAACAGATGTGTCTAAATTTACAAACACCTCAACGAAGAAATCCAACGGAAAGGCTGTTTCCACACAGCCTTCAAGTGAAGACGGAACATCACATCTGACGGTCGAAGTGGCTGCTGAAGATGAGAAAGCGTCTGGCAAGACATTGACAGCAGAAGAGGTCTTGAAGACGCCTATCAACCCCAAAGAGCCTTTCTTGAAGTATAAATATCCCGGACTTGACTTGTTAAAGAAATACGAGAGTGACAACAAGCCATTGGTAGACATGGATGAAATCAAGGCTAACAATGCTCGTATCGTAGAAGTACTCAACAGTTTTGGCGTTTCAATCCGTGAGATTAAGGCCACGGTAGGCCCAACTATCACCCTCTATGAGATTACGCCAGCCGAGGGAGTGCGCATCTCTAAAATCAGGAACCTGGAGGATGACATTGCTTTAAGCCTTGCCGCATTGGGAATACGCATCATCGCTCCCATCCCAGGAAAGGGTACTATTGGTATTGAGGTGCCCAACAAGAAGCCGACCATCGTATCCATGGAAAGCATCTTGAACTCTAAAAAGTTCCAAGAGTCAACCATGGAGTTGCCTTTAGCCATTGGAAAAACCATCACCAACGAGGTGTTTATGGTGGATTTGGCAAAGATTCCTCATCTTTTAGTCGCTGGTGCAACGGGACAAGGTAAGTCTGTTGGACTGAATGCCATCATCACTTCCCTGCTCTACAAGAAGCATCCCAATGAGTTGAAGATTGTCTTAATCGACCCCAAAAAGGTGGAATTCAGCGTTTACTCACCAATTACAGACCACTTCATGGCATCAGCTCCAGACAATGATGATGAGCCTATCATCACCGATGTGACAAAAGTAGTTAGGACGCTTAATTCACTTTGCACCTTGATGGATCATCGCTACGACTTGCTAAAGATAGCCGGAGCACGAAACATCAAAGAGTATAACAAGAAATTCATCAATCACCAGCTAAACTTAACCAAAGGACATGAATACATGCCATACATCGTTGTCGTAATTGATGAGTATGGCGATCTGATTATGACTGCTGGAAGAGAGGTTGAAGCCCCTATCACTCGTATCGCACAGTTGGCTCGTGCCGTGGGCATACACATGGTTATCGCCACTCAACGACCCACCGCCAACATCATTACTGGTAACATCAAGGCCAACTTCCCCGGCAGAATGGCCTTCAAGGTAAGTGCCATGATCGACTCGAGAACCATCCTTGACCGTCCTGGTGCCAACCAATTGGTGGGACGAGGTGACCTACTTTTCCTCAATGGAAACGAGCCTGTTCGCGTTCAGTGTGCATTTGTTGACACGCCAGAGATTGAAAGAATCAATCAATTCATAGCCGAGCAGCCAGGTCCCGTGTCACCTTTGGAGTTGCCCGAACCTGCTGTTGACGGGAAAACTGGTACCGCGGGTGCGGGAGGTGGCGACATGCAAAGCATTGATCCCTTCTTCGAAGAAGCAGCTCATGCCATCGTCACGAGTCAGATAGGCTCAACCAGTATGATTCAAAGGCGGTTCTCCATCGGATACAACCGTGCGGGAAGGCTGATGGATCAGCTTGAAGCAGCAGGTATTGTAGGTCCCGCTCAAGGAAGCAAACCAAGGGATGTGCTGGTGCAAGACGAAGCTTCACTCAACTCAATCATTGCTGCCATCCATTCAACATAAAAGAAAATATAAAATGAAAAGATATCTATTTTTAAACGTACAGAGAGTAATTATATTCCTATTTGCAGTCACCTTATATACAAATGCAAACAGTCAAAGTAGTTCGCAGACCCGAAAAATACTAGATAGGACAGCCCAAGTGGTTGGAAGAGCAGGTGGTGCGAGTGCCAACTTCACAATTTCAAGTACGAAGATGGGAAGAACTTCCGGTACTATTGCCATTAAGGGCAACAAATTTCATGCACGAACGCCCCAAGCCATGGTGTGGTTTGACGGCAAAACGCAGTGGAGTTACATGAAGAGCACCAATGAGGTGAACATTTCTAACCCTTCGCGTTCACAGCAAATCTCCATGAACCCCTACACCTTCATCAATATGTACAAGGCGGGATATCGACTGAGTCACCGAGTAAGGGGAAACAATTACGAAGTACACATGGTTGCCCAAAACAAGAACAATGGCATACCAGAAATGTACATCTACATTAACAAGCGAACCTACAGTCCGTCGCAAGTTAAGATTAAACAAGGGGGTAG
>URFI01000208.1 GCA_900547085.1 uncultured Prevotella sp. | reverse complement strand
AGGCGGTGTACTGCTGTTGTTTGAGTTCTTCTTTGGACCCTCGTATTTCTCCAATTGTTTGCGCAAGGTACGGTTCTCCGCCCGCAACTTATCCACAGTGCGGCGCAAGTTGACATTCTCCGTATGCATCGCATCCATGACCTCCCGCATTGACGCCATCTCAGAAGTCAGTCTTTTAAACGCTTGCGATATGTCCGTAACTTGCTCATTCATAAGTGCAAAGATACGAAAAATATTTGATATACGCAAGTAAATAAGCATGTATTTTATTGATAATCAAAAACTTTTCGTATTTCGGATAACTGTATTCTGGACGATAGTCAAGTTAGTACTGAGACAGAATTTATCATGAACAATATTGCTGAATAGTTACCCCAAACAATATAAAGCGTTAAATCATACAAATTATAGTGAATATTCCTGATTTTATATTTCTAATTCTAAAAAAATAACCTATCTTTGCTCATAACTAAAAATCAACATAGTACATGAAAAAACTGATTGCCCTACTGCTGCTTTTAGGCACTTTCAGCACCACCTGTTGGTGCTCAACATCACACGTCGTTACCGGAGCCGAGCAAACACATCTTTACTTTCCGCTACTAAAGGGTAAGAAAATCGTTTTGTTCTCTAACCACACCGGCATGGTGGGCAATCAACACTTGCTGGATATCATGGTCAACTACCGAATGAAGGTCATTGGTGTGATATCGCCCGAGCACGGATTCAGGGGAACAGCCGATGCCGGTGAGCATGTCACCAACTCCGTAGACGCGCAAACTGGCGTACCAATCTACTCGTTGTACAACGGAAAAGAGGGGAGAGCGAGCCTGCAAGTTCTCAAAAATGCTGACGTTTTAGTGGTAGACATACAAGACGTAGGACTGCGGTTCTACACCTATTATATATCCATGCTCAAACTCATGGATGCCTGTGCGGAAGTAAAGACACCGGTACTGGTTTTAGACCGTCCCAATCCGAATGGCTTTTATGTAGACGGCCCCATCCTGGACATGAAGTACAAATCGGGCGTGGGTGCCCTACCCATCCCCATCGTTCACGGAATGACCTTGGGCGAATTGGCGCTAATGATCAACGGAGAAGGGTGGCTGAGCAATCACCGCCAATGCAAGCTCACCGTCATCCCTTGCAAGAACTACACGCACCAGACACGGTATGAGCTACCCATCCCGCCTTCGCCCAACCTTCCCAACATGCAGGCGGTGTATCTCTACCCAAGCACATGTTTCTTCGAGGGAACGAATGTGAGTCTGGGACGAGGCACATCAAAGCCTTTTCAGCAGTATGGGCATCCTGACATGACGGGGTACGGCTACAGTTTCACGCCGCAAAGCGTGGCTGGTGCCAAGAATCCGCCGCAATTAGGGAAGACGTGTTATGGCGTTGACTTGAGCAAGGCAGACACCGCACTCATACAGCGAAGAGGAATAGACCTGTCGTATGTTATCAACGCATATCGCAATCTAAACATAGGCAGCAAGTTCTTCACGCCTTTCTTTGAAAAACTGGCAGGCGTAGGCTACATCAGAGAGATGATTATGAGTGGTTGTGACGCTGATACCATCAAAGCTAAGTGGCAGAAAGACGTTGAACAATTCAAGCTACAACGGCGGCCCTATCTACTTTACCAAGAATAAGCGAATGAACTAAAACCATCCTTTCCACATGAACGCCACCATCATTCTCATCACCGTAGGCATCTACTTCATCCTACAACTCGCCGTGTCGTTTAGAAAATCAACGACAGCCAACTCCGATTTCTTTTCGGGCAGTCGACAATCTAAATGGTATGTTGTTGCCTTTGCCATGATTGGCGCCAGCATTTCGGGGGTGACCTACGTGTCGGTTCCAGGTATGGTGAACAAGAGTGGGTTTGGCTATTTGCAATTAGTCATGGGGTTTATTGTCGGCCAACTCATCATCGCCTTTGTCTTAACCCCACTGTTTTATCGCATGAAGCTCACCTCGGTGTACGAATATCTGAGCAACCGATTCGGCTTGAAGGCTTATCATACGGGAGCTTGGTTCTTCTTCATCAGTAAGATGTTGGGAGCTGCGGTTCGCCTGTTCCTGGTGTGTTTTATCTTACAGATGCTGGCTTTCGAGCCCCTGGGCATTCCGTTCATTGTCAATGTTTTCATCTCTGTGGGCTTCGTGTGGCTGTACACCCATCGCGGAGGGGTGAAATCGGTGATTTGGGCAGATGTCATCAAAACCTGTTGTTTAATCATTTCGGTGGCGCTCTGTATTTACTTCATCGCCCGAGACATGGGGCTTTCGCTTAGCGGAACTTTCCATGCGATTGGACAAAGCAGCATGAGCAAAATGTTGTTTTTTGATGATCCCAACGATAAGCAGTTTTTCTTCAAACAATTCTTAGCGGGCATCTTTACGATGATTGCCACCAACGGACTTGACCAAGATATGATGCAACGCAACTTGAGTTGCCGCAACAGTAGGGACATGATTTTCAGCATCTTTCTTCAGTTTGTCGTGGTTTCCGCTTTCTTGATGCTTGGTGTGCTGCTGTACCTCTTCGCAGCACAGCATGGGATGTCAGAAACAGGTGACAAACTGTTCCCAGCCATCGCTACAGGGCCTTATCTCCCCATGATTGTCGGCATCTTATTCATCGTTGGTTTGGCGTCATCGGCCTACAATGCTGCCGGAGCAGCCCTGACAGCACTCACCACTTCATTCACAATCGACATCTTAGGTGGGCACTCGCTGAGCGAGAACCGTGTGAAACGCATGCGTCAACGTGTACATCTTGGAATGGCCATCCTGATGGGTGTGGTTATCATCGCTATCAACATCTTAAACAGCACCAGTGTGGTAGATGCCGTCTACACCCTTGCCAGCTATACCTACGGCCCCCTCTTAGGAATGTTCGCCTTTGGCATCATCATGAAACAACAAGTACACGACCGCTATGTGCCATGGGTGGCTATCGCTGCACCTGTGCTGTGTTTGATATTAGACAAACACTCCATGCAATGGTTCAATGGCTATCAGTTTAGCTACGAGATACTTATCTTCAACGCATTGTTTACCTTCTCAGGACTTTGCTTGTTGATTCGACGAAAATAACGATAAAACAAACCCAAACATTGGTACATCTATATGAAAGCAATTGCGATACTTACTACTCATGTATGTTGTATGCTTTTTACCATTGGCATACATGCTCAAAATAGACCTGCGGTCTTTGCACCTACTTGCGACACCCCTTTGGTGCAAGAGCTCACTACTCATAACCACCCAAAATACGGTCTGTCAAACCGCCATATTGCCATGTGGCAAAGTCATGGACGTTATTACGAAGCCAAATTAGATCGATGGGAGTGGCAAAGATGCCGCCTCTTACAAACCGTTGAAGACCTATATACGCAAAGCTATGTACTACCTTTCTTGGTTCCCATGCTCGAACAAGCAGGAGCCAACGTGCTGATTCCGCGCGAAAGGGATTGGAACAGCTTTGAAGCCATCGTGGACAATGACGGCAACCGCTTTCAACCAAAGGCAAAATATAGTGAATACAACGGAAAAGAAAGTTGGAAAAATGGCACAGGAAAAGGCTTTGCTTACCTCCGAAAGACCTACACCAACTTTGAAAATCCGTTTACCGATGGCAGTTATCGTGTGGTGACTTCGATA
>URFI01000207.1 GCA_900547085.1 uncultured Prevotella sp. | reverse complement strand
TGGTCAGTATGCCTATGATAACAACGAGTCCAATCAAGAGGAACTGACCTTGCGTGATGGTGATGAGTCTATTAACAAGGAGTTAGAAATGAAGTTGGCCGAAAGGTTGGAGATGGCCGGTATCGAAATCGTTGAGGCTCGCATCAATTATCTGGCTTATGCGCCCGAGATTGCAGCCGTGATGCTGCGTCGTCAGCAGGCATCTGCCGTCATCATGGCCCGCGAGAAGATTGTAGAAGGAGCGGTTTCGATGGTGAAAATGGCCATTGATAGGCTCTCCAGTGAGGGCGTTATCGATCTTGATGATGACAAGAAGGCGGCAATGGTCAGCAATTTGATGGTGGTTCTCTGTGGTGATGATACGGCTCAACCTGTTGTCAACACAGGTACGTTGAACATGTAAGGCGAATGGCAAAGAAAGAAAACAAGAATAAAAGTTTCATTCTGCGTATTGATTCAGACACGATGGACGCGGTAGAGAAATGGGCCGCCGATGAGTTTCGATCTATCAACGGCCAACTGCAATGGATTATCAGTGAGGCTTTACGCAAGAATGGGCGATTAAAAAAACGAAAATTGCAGGTTGTGGAGGAAGATAAGCTGGATGAAAACGCTGAAGATTCGTCCACCTAAGCATCCTGTGTCTTAGCGGATGGATGAATGTTCTTATCTTCATTCATGAACCGTAACATGGGAAAAACCAATCAAGCGCATGGGAAAGGCTCACACGCAATGGCTGAATAGAGAAAATAAACATGCCGAAGAAGGACAAACCTTCTTCGGCATATTGGTTTAAATGCGCTTGTGTCGTATGCTTTACTTCTTCAGCTTCAGGTCGGTATTGGTACCTTCTCCTGCTTCTTCAAACTTGTCGGATACCAGACGCAGTGTCTGATCGTCCAACTGAAGGAAGGTCACTGAATCCATTTTTTCTGACTGTACGCGTACATAATTCTTGCCGTTGTTCTCAATCAGTCTGGCGACACCAGTGGTGCGAGCCATGGTTTCTTTACCCTTCGGGGTAACAGCAATCTGCTCGTAAGCAAACTCCTTGATGCTGTCGCCGTAGATCGAAAGACTGTACTGGTACGTGCCATCAGCGGCAGGACCTTCACCTTCATAAACCAGTGTGTCGGCTACAATCATTGTGTCGGCTGCCAAAGAATCTGTATCTTCTGCATTGGCTGCTTTCTTACCATTTTGCTGACACGAAGCGAACATAGCTGCGGCAGCGAACATAAATACTAACTTTTTCATATTTCAGTTTGTTTATAGAATGATACAAAGATAACTCTTTTTTTGCATTTATATTGCAGCTGCGTGTGGTAATATTTGTAAAAAACGAAAAGCCACCCAACCATACCGGCAAAAATGCGTATCTTTGCCGATGAAACTAAGCATAGGAGAGGCAAAAAATGGGAATCAACGTAGCTGATATCAAGGACAAGCGAATAGCTGTGCTGCTTTCGGGCGGTGTAGACAGCTCGGTTGTGGTATACGAATTGGCGCAAATGGGACTGCATCCCGATTGTTTTTATATCAAGATAGGCCCTGAGGAAACTGAAGAGTGGGACTGCTCGTCGGAAGAAGACCTGGAGATGGCCACCGCAGTGGCTGCAAAATATGGATGCAGGTTGCAGGTAGTTGATTGTCACAAGGAGTATTGGAGCGAGGTAACAAAGTACACCATGGAGAAAGTAAAGGCGGGTTACACGCCCAATCCCGACGTGATGTGCAACCGACTCATCAAGTTTGGAGCCTTTGATGCAAAGGTTGGTCATCAGTATGACTTGATTGCGACGGGCCACTATGCACAAACCGAGGTGATTGATGGTAAGAAGTGGCTCGTTACCAGTCCTGATCCCGTGAAAGATCAGACCGACTTTTTGGCCCAGATATACGACTGGCAGCTCAAAAAGGCCTTGTTTCCCATTGGTCATTATCAAAAGAATGAGGTACGCGAGATTGCCGAACGCGAGCATCTGGTCAACGCCAAACGCAGAGACAGTCAGGGCATTTGTTTCCTGGGACAGATTGATTACAACGAATACCTGCGCCGCTATCTGGGCGAAAAGCATGGCGACGTGATAGAATTAGAAACGGGTAAGAAGATTGGCGAGCACCGCGGATTGTGGTTTCATACTATCGGTCAGCGTCATGGGTTGGGCTTTGGAGGCGGTCCTTGGTTTGTGGTGAAGAAGGATGTTCAGACCAACGTGCTCTATGTCAGTAGGGGATACGACCCGAAGACGGCCTACAAGTCGGACTTTAAGGTACACGATTTCCATTTCCTCACCGAGCCTTTGGATATGGAACACATTACATTCAAAATCAGACATACGCCCGAATATCATCCGGCAACCATAGAAAAGACGGCTGAAGGCTGCTATACCGTTCATGCCGCGCAGCCCATTCACGGCGTGGCACCCGGACAATTCTGCGTGGTATACGATGAACAGCATCATCGTTGTATCGGTTCTGCGGAGATTACCGTATAGGTTAAAACTGCTTGTGTTTTTCCTTCGTGGCACAGGGCTTTTTGCTCTTCAGTACCAATCACATTGACTTTGGAGGCCAAAAGCATTGACTTTGAATATCAATGGGAATGTTTTTGATAAAGAAAAGCAATGCTATTGAAAAATGACAACTGACGAGATTCTGTAACATCTTATATGATAATGAGATACGAAAAACGTTTAAAATTGGCGTTTTTTCAATCACTCCTTCTGTTGGTCGCAAATACGCGAGTATTGAGGGTGCTTGTCAAAATATTTCGTTATTCATTAGTTGCTACACATTGTTTATAATATTTTCTGATGTGTTGACCAGGAAGTCATCCTCAACCTGTTCTATCATCTCACTGCAAGAGGTGGTGTACATGTTTGTGCTGTAAGCGTTGCTGATGTTGATTGTTTCGATGACTTGGGCAAGAAAGTTGCGACTCTCGACGCTGTGGCAGATTGCCGATCTTATATGCGGGGGAGCAACTAGAAAGGAGGACTGTAGCTATAAATCTGTTAAGATTGAAGAAGAAACTGTAATTATAGTTATTATTCTCATTTTTGTCGTTAGAAGTTTCTTGTTTTTATCATTTAATGATTAACTTTGTAATAATTACAAATGGTAAGTTATCCATTCATTGTATAACATTAAATAAATAGAATAAATATGGAAACAATAATCAATGCACAAATTCCTGAGTTTAAGGTTCAGGCATTCCAAAAAGGAGAGTTTAAGACAGTTTCAAACGAAGATATCAAAGGCAAATGGGCAATCTTCTTCTTCTACCCAGCCGACTTCACTTTTGTATGTCCTACCGAGTTAGTTGACTTGGCAGGCAAATACGAAGAATTAAAGAAGATGGGCGTAGAGGTGTTCTCTGTTAGTTGCGATACCCACTTTGTACACAAAGCATGGTATGACACATCTGACAGCATCAAGAAGATTAACTACACCATGCTTGCCGACCCTTTGGCAGTATTGGCAAAGGGCTTTGGCGTGTACAAAGAGGATGAAGGTGTAGCTTATCGCGGTACTTTCTTGGTAGATCCAGAGGGCAAGATTAAGATTGCAGAGATTCAAGACAACAGTATTGGTCGCAATGCTGACGAGTTGGTACGTAAGGTATCAGCAGCACAGTTCGTAGAATCTCACCCAGGTGAAGTTTGTCCAGCAAAGTGGAAGCAGGGCGAAGAAACGTTGAA
>URFI01000206.1 GCA_900547085.1 uncultured Prevotella sp. | reverse complement strand
TGCAACTTTCGGTTCGGGATGTCGAATATCACGTTCGGATTCATTCGCCTTCCTCTGAACTTCACTTCCAAGTGCAAATGCTCTGTAGTGGCTCTGCCCGTACGCCCCGTGAGCCCAATCACATCTCCGGCCTTCACGCGCTGTCCCACCTTGACCAGGTTTTTGTACTGATGACTGTACAGCGTTTCAAAGCCATACCGGTGCTTGATGGTGATACAATTTCCGTAACCATAATGCGGCCCAGAAAGGGTCACCACGCCATCAAAGGCGGCCACGATTTTATCTTTTGGTTTGGTTTTGAGGTCTGATCCGCCATGACGTCGTCTGCCTCCGTAGGGACTAATGAGCTTGGCACCTGGCAGAGGAAATGCCCAATGACCTGATTTTTCCACCTCAGCCAAGTTCAACTGGAATGAATCACCGTGCGCGAAGGGATTGTCTGGATCGATACCCAGTCGTTGTTCCAACACGGACACCACGGCCACATCCACATGACGGCCCTTCTGTGTGCATTGAATCATTCGGCGTCGGAGCTGATGGCTGTTGCTCTCGATGATGATTTCGGGACGGATGCGCTTGCCGTCCACCATGATGGCAAAGGTGCAAAAGGCTCTACCAGCCCGTTCACCCACGATGGCGAGGGTTTGTCCCGCCTTGACCGTTTCGCCAACCTTAACCAAATTTTGCGCATTGTTGCCATAAACGGTTTCCAAACCATTGGGGTGGCGAACCACCACCACATTGCCGTATTCGGGAAACTTGCGTGACAAGCGAACCACACCGCCGAACATGGCCTTCACGGCATCACCCTTCTTGGTTGCTATCTCCATGTAGAGATTGGGCAAGGTTTTGGGCTTTCCCACGGGAAGCGGAAACGAATATTCGTTATCCTTGAGTTGTGTGAAGTCGATTGAAAACGATTTTTCCTTGTCAAACAGATGGGGTGTGGAGATGCTGATTTGCTGTTGTTCGGCCGCTGTGAATTGGTTAACCACGGGTGCAAACGCAGACAGCGTCACAACGGTGGTTGCAGCCAAGAGTATATTTCTTAAATGTAGTTTCATTCATCAACAAAAATAATGTGCAGACAAGGCGCTACTCCCCGTTGTCAGGGGCGGCACTGCCTGCATGACTTACAACAAAATGATGCCGTTATAGATTCTCCCCGACTGGATACCTAACCGCCGGGCCGAGAAATATGCATCCACCTGCTCGTACGTACAGATGCCAGTGGATAGGATTCGGTCATCACTTACGCCCGCTTCTAACAGCTGCAAGCGGTTGCATTCAGGCAGGTTGATATGCCACTTGTCCATGTGTTGGCTGATGGCTGGCATGTTGAAGCCGGCTTGTGCAAAGGCCTGATACACCTCGTCACCCACTTCGAAATGGCGCAACGAAATGCCCGGTCCGATACAAGCATGCAGATGAGCGGGCTTAGTTTGGAACGACAGCTGCATTGTCGCAACGGCTTTTTGCACGACGCGCGCCACCGTTCCGCGCCAACCAGCGTGCACGGCAGCAGCTGCATGGTGCTCTTCATCGTACAACAGCACGGGGATGCAGTCGGCTGTTGACACGCCAATACAAACATGGGGGATGGCCGTGATGAGTACGTCAACGCCTTCGAGCAACCGCTGACGTGTAGACGGCGAGAGGGAGAAGAACTCTTCTGCGATGATTCGGGCCTCGGTGCCATGAACCTGGTGCGCCATCAACAAATGGGCATCGTCTATTTGTAGCTCGGCGCACAGGGCCTTGCGGTTCATCATGACCGCATCGGGAGCGTCTCCGCAATAAGGATTGATGTTAAATTCACCATACCTACTTTCACTCACTCCACCTTTCCGCATGGAAGAGAATGCTCTTACACGCGCGTGCAGGGAATGATATGTGAGTTGTGGGTTGGTCAAAATATCGTTGTTTGGTTGTATCGAAGTGCTGGTTAATCGTCCAGGTTCTCGTATTCAAAATCTTCCAGGTCGGCAACATCGTCGAGTTCATCATCGCTGACGTATTCTATCTCGGCAAACTCTCCCTCATCTGTCAACTCTGCGGCAAACTTGTCAGGGTCTTTGTCACGGTGCACCAGATTGTCCTCGGCAATGATTCCCTTGAGTTTGTTGCTCTCACTGTTGAGTTCTTGCCACAGAATGTCCTTCAGTTCGTTGAGTCCTTTTCCCGTCACGGCGGAGATGAAAATCACCGGAAGGTCGGTAGGCAGGGTTTCATGAAGCATCTCAATGAGTTCGTCATCGAGCAAATCGCACTTCGTTACCGCCAAGACACGATGCTTGTCCATCATGTCGGGGTTGAACGTTCGCAACTCGTTGAGCAAGATGTCGTATTCCCGCTTAATGTCATCGGTATCGCCCGGCACCATGAAGAGCAGCAGCGAGTTGCGCTCGATGTGTCGCAAGAACCGAAGTCCGAGCCCCTTTCCCTCACTCGCTCCTTCGATGATACCCGGGATGTCGGCCATGACGAACGATTTGTGGTCACGGTATTCAACAATGCCCAAGGAGGGTTCGAGCGTGGTGAATGGATAGTTGGCTATCTTGGGGCGTGCGCTGGATATGGCTGACACCAAGGTAGACTTGCCTGCGTTGGGGAATCCAACCAAGCCAACGTCGGCCAACAGCTTCAGTTCGAGTATGATGGTGAGTTCCTGCATGGGCTCACCGGGTTGCGCATAGCGCGGTGCCTGATTGGTAGCCGTGCGGAATTGGAAGTTACCCAGTCCGCCTCTACCGCCTTTGAGCAACAGCACCTCTTGTCCATCCTCGGTGACATCACAGATATACTTGCCCGTCTCGGCATTGTACACCACTGTTCCGCAAGGCACGTCGATATAAACATCCTTGCCGTCGGTGCCGTGTCGCTTGTCGCGACCACCATTGCCACCGTGCTCGGCAAAGATGTGTCGGTCGTACCTGAGGTGCAACAGCGTCCAGTAGTTATGGTTTCCACGGAGATAGATGCTGCCACCTTTGCCGCCGTCACCACCGTCGGGTCCGCCGTTGTAGTTGTACTTAACATGACGAAGGTGCATGGATCCCCGGCCGCCCTTACCCGAACGGCAGCAAATCTTTACATAGTCTACGAAATTGGAAGCCATCTTTTACTTTGAACTTTGAACTTTGAACTTTGAACTTTGAACTTTGAACTGTTCTTACTTTGAACTGTTCTTAACTTTGAACTTTGAGATTTGAACTTTGAACTGTTCTTACTTTGAACTTTGAGATTTGAGATTTGAGATTTGAGATTTGAACTTTGAACTTTGCACAGTGAAGGTTGTGATGTTTTGAACATGATTCAAGTGCCTTTGGTTGCCTTGACTATTTTAATCAAGACAGCCTTGAGACGCTCGCAATCGTTAGAGATTGAAAGATATTCTTGCTCATTGATAAATTTTGCTTCATAAAGTAAATCAATCCAGTATTCAGTCTCTGTAGCTTCCTTCAAGGCAATGTTCATCTTTGTTGTAAAATCTGGACGACTTTGAGCATTCTTACCTTCATGCACATTCGCACCTATGCTTGTGCCTGAACGAAGGAGTTGCTTTGACAGAACATATTCACCATATTCTTTTGTCAAATAACGATATAGATTCACTATTCTCAGTGCAAACTCCTTTGACAATAGATAGATGTCATTTTCTATGATTTTATCCTCAGTCGTGGTTCTGCTCTGAAAGCGCTGGAAGGCGACGCAGAGTGGGAAGCGAAAATC
>URFI01000205.1 GCA_900547085.1 uncultured Prevotella sp. | reverse complement strand
ATTCTATATTACTTGTCAATATTTTTTTATTGTACTATTTTACTTGTCAATCTCCTTTTTCGATGCTTATAAGCACATCTTTTGGCTGAGGAAAGAAACAGCCTAAAGAGAGGAGCGAGCCTTGGTTTTTCATCTTGGCATGTCATCTCAAGACTACTATCACATTGTCGCTACTGTTTTTTCTTGGAAAAAAATGTGAATAAACTACCCCAATTGAGCTTAAGCCCAAACTGGGGTAATTGCTTAATGAGGATAAAATGAAATTCGTTTTTTTCTAAAATGGGTCAAGCACTCATGACTATTTTAAGGTGAGCCCCATGACAAAGCCTTGCGGAAACTATTTGGCGTATCCCGTGTTCTGGCGTATAAGACCTTTGGTTATACGCAACTCATAATCGGGCACGGGCAAATTCCAACGATTGGGCGTCACGGCACTTAGCGTCTTGTCTTTTAAGAGGTTGTTGGTTCGCATAAGATCCCAACGATAATGCCCCTCATACGCCAACTCATGTCGTCTTTCCTGCAAAATGGCTTTCAGCAATGATTGCTTATCAGGAAAATCAGACACGGTGAATCGTTGCGGTTTCATACCATTAGGAAAGGCTCGCTGGTGGATGTCGTTGAGTTGATCTATAGCCTGTCGTGACACATTGTTGGTGGTACGGACAAGGGTCTCAGCATAAGTGAGCTTCATTTCTGCCAATCGCATATAGATAACGTCATCGTACATACCCCCACAGTATTTGCGAGTAGTGAGGTCGTTAGGGTTGTCAGAAGTGGAGCCTGTCACGATCAGCTGTGAACGCCGAACGTCATTAGGCGCATAACTCTCGGCGGCTGTCCGTGGAACATAGAAAAGGCGTTTTTGATAATACCGCATACCGTTAGGGTAATTGGCAGTGTATATGCGGCTTGGCTCGAAGAACATAAGCTCGCTACTGTAGGCTGTAGGATTGGGATAGCCTGTTGACTGGGAGAACTCATTAGACGGGAAAAGGTTGTCCGTATATTCGTTGGGCGAATTGGAGAACCCATACGCTCCACTATTCAGCACTTCTGCCGCATATTTTTCAGCCAACTGCAACTCTTCCATGTTGTTCGTGAACGTTCCCTTGTAGAGGTACACGCGGCTAAGCAGCCCCTGTGCAACGCTTTTGTTGGCTCTAACTCGAGCCGATGGCGAAGGAACAGCCTGCGGCAAGTCGACAATGGCTTCTTGCAGGTCGGTGATGATTTGTTTCCAGCATTCAGCATTACTTACGCGGGGCTGGTGCTTGTTGGGATCATATCCTTTGTAAGGTTCAAGACGCATCACCAATCCGTCTCCCCCATCATTGCCAAGAAGGGCTTGATCACCAAACAGACAAAGCATATAGAAATAAGCGTATGCCCTGATGAACTTAGCCTCAGCGATATGTTGGCGTTTCACTTCGTCCTTGTATTGACCATACGCCTCAACACCATGGATAACGTTGTTGGCATAGTCGATTACATTGTAGCCCCATTGCCATACATAATATAACAATTGGTCGTGTTCGTTGGCAGTGTATTGACTGTTCTCAACCGCCACGAGCGTTGTAGACGATGGTCTTACTTTGAGATTATCAGTCGTTAAATCAGCCAACATGAGGGCATAACCCATGTTGGAATAATTGTTCTGATCTTGCGGAGCACCGCTAAGAAAGACATTAAGCCTAACATAACTGCCCGTAAGCGCCGCTTCGGCTGTTTTTTGAGTACGATATACCTTTTCGTCAACGTACACGTTCTCTGGCTCCATGTCCAAATCACAGCTAAACAGTGAGAAGATGAGGACTGTAGAGAACAGGGTTCGCAAATGATTTTTATATTTCATCTTAGTTTTCCTTAGATAATGAACTACCTTTCGTTTTAGAATGTTGCACTCACACCAAACTGCATACTGCGAGACGATGGCATGGTGCAGTTGTCGTATCCTGACGCTGTGACCGAAGAGCCAAAAGCACTAACCTCTGGATCCAGTCCGCTGTAACCAGTCACCGTGAACAGGTTCGTAAACGTTGCATAGAAACGCAGCTGCCTACATAGCTTATACCGGCGTAACAATGCAGGTGAAACATGGTAGGACAAGGTGAGCGTTTTTAGTCTTAGATAGGAGTTATTCTCCAAAAAACGGTCAGAAGTAACGGCAGTGGTGTAATCGTAAGCTCCGATAATAGATGCATTGTTGAGTTTTGGAATATCGGTTACCTGCCCTGGCACCTGCCAAAGGTTCATTATCTCCTTGGACAAGTTGGTGGCGTTCTGGGTGTAGGTAAGCATCGTAGCTCGAGTGGCATTAATCATGTGGCTACCCAATGCGTAGTTAAAGAAGATATCAAGTTCAAAATTACGATATGTCAGCGAGTTGCTAATCGATCCATAAACCGTTGGCAAGGCCGTGCCACAGACAAATTTATTGAGTTGCGATGTTTCGTTATTGGCTGCTGGTGGTACCGTAGATTGGGTTCCGTCTGCGTAAGTCCAGAGAGGATCGCCAGTATTTGGATCCACGCCTGCCCATCGATGCAGGTACCACTGGGCTGCCGCCTTTCCTTCTTGGTAATACTTAAAAGAGCTGTTCAGCTGGTCAAGCTGATTGCCTTCGAAGTTCAATTTAAGTATTTTATTCGTTGTCGTGGAGACATTGAGTACCGTTTGCCAACTAAAATTCTTGCCAATGATATTCTCACTGATGATTTGAAGGTCAAGCCCCGAATTCATCATGTCGGCGATGTTCTGATTCTCCTTTTTATATCCCGTATATAAAGGGAGGTTAGAAGGAAAGAGCATGTTGGTAGTCTTCTTGTAATAATAGTCCAACGTGAGCTTGAGGCGACTTTTGAATGCCTCTAAGTCAAGCCCTCCATTCCAGGTCAAGGTATGTTCCCAGTTGAGGTTGTCATTGCCAGGTTGCGACATTTGCAGATAGTTGCGGTCGCCATAGTTGACGGCAGAATTGAGTTTATAGGTGGCTTGGGCACCATAGTAACTATTGTTGCCGTCTTTGCTCGACACACCAAACGATGCGCGCAGCTTGGCTTGGTTAATGAAAGGCAGTGCCTTGCGAAAGAAGTGCTCGTTTGACATTCGCCATCCTGCACTCACTGACGGTGTTCCGAGGTAACGGTGTGAACGATTGAATCGGGAAGAACCGTCTATACGATAGGTCAAGCCCAGCATGTATTTCATCCGATACTGATAGTTCAATCGCGCAAAGGCAGAGAATAGAGCCGACTGTTGTGAATAGGCACTGATGACACGCTTGGACCTGGCGGCACCAACTCCAACCAAATCAGGACTAAAGAAATCATCTCCTGCCACAGCGTTCAAACGTTCACGAGTGTACTCATAACTCTGTCCTACAATGCCTTGCATGAAATGATCGCCAAATACCTTGTTGACATTCAGCGTATTGGTCACCACATATTTTGTGTTGAGTGTGGTGGTTTCTTGCGCTTGATTACCAGCGACGCCCTTGACATGGTCTGGCAAAGCTCCTTTTCTAATGGACGAAAAAGAGTTGTATAAATCTGTTCCAATCTCAGAACGCAGTATCAACCAGCTCACGGGATGCCACTCAAGGTATGCGTTTCCGATGGTTCGGGTGTCCTCACTGCCTTCGTCGTTAATATATGCCTGCGCCACAGGATTGTAGGTCTCGGGGTCACCCTTGCTGTTAGGAGCATATCCATAATAATAAGCCCCGTCCTCGTCATAAATAGGAAGGTTTGGTGCC
>URFI01000204.1 GCA_900547085.1 uncultured Prevotella sp. | reverse complement strand
ACTTTGCGTACGACTGACATGTTTGCTCAGTAAATCCCAGAGAATAACCGGATCTTGCGTGCGCATCATCAAACGGTAAGTATCATCTTTGCCCGATCCGCCGTCCGACTTACCCTTCGAACCTCTAAATAAACAATAGATTACTAAGGCGATGAAGGCCGCTTGTGCTAAGATACCTCCATAAAACATGAGCAAAGCTACCACGGCAGTGCAAAGAAATGCAACACCAGCCGTGATAAACCAACCGCCGATGACGGACAACACGCCCGTTACACGGAACACGGCACTCTCGCGACTCCATGCCCGATCGGCCAAGCTGGTACCCATGGCAACCATGAAGGTAACATAGGTGGTAGACAATGGCAACTTGTAGTTGGTACCAAAGGTAATCAGCATGGAAGCCAAAACCAAGTTAACCGCTGCCCGAACCACATCGTAAGCAGCACCGTCATCTAAAGATGCGGCTCGGTGATCAAATCGGCTGTTTATCCAATCGATGAGTCGATTAGGAATGATTTTCATGACATACGAGTTGGTATTTTGTGTAAAGCGCACGATACTGCGTGCGGCACCACTCGATCCAAACATCTCGTCGCCCTCGTCTTGTCGTGCCAAATCAACCGAAGTCTTGATGACACGGTGAGCTTTCTTTGAGGTAGCCATGGCTATAATCATGATGACGCCTGCTAACATTAAATAAAATGGAGGGGTTTTGGCACTCTCAACCAAACTGGTCATCAAGAAAGTAGTGGGTGCAGTGCCGTTACCTTGCGCCAAATAAGTTTGATACGAATCAAGTCCGGCAAGCGGAACGCCGATAAAGTTAACCAAGTCGTTGCCAGCAAATGCCATCGCCAAGGCAAACGTTCCCATCAACACTACAAACTTGAAGATGTTCACCCCCATGAGATGCATAATCTGCATGAGGATGGCCGAGCCGATAAAGGTATAAACAAGCAACATGCCTACATGGTCGTTGATGTATTGCCGTGTGGCTTCGGATATATAAGGAGACTTGCCTAAGCCTTTCATAAAGATGAAGTAAGCCAAAGCGGTGAATGCGATGCCACCAAAAATGGCAATGGCATAACGCATGTTTTTCTTGTAATTGAAAGTAAAAATGATACGCGTAAGATACTGCACGACGGCACCAAAGACAAAAGCAATGGCGACACTCACAAAGATGGCAATAATCACTTTTAAGGCCTGTTCTGTGTTCAGCAAATCACTGAATCCGAGGGAAGAGTCGGCTATCATCTTGATAATGGCCAACATGAAGGTGGCACCCAACAGCTCGAAGACCATGGATACTGTGGTGGAGGTAGGCATTCCCAAGCGATTGAAGATATCCAAGACAATGACGTCGGTGACCATGACGGACAGGAAAATAATCATGACCTCGTGGAAACTAAACTGGGCTGGATTCATGATGCCATGCCGAGCCACATCCATCATGCCCGATGACATGACAGCACCCAGGACTACACCAAAGGAAGCAATGATGAGGATGGTACGAAACTTGGCCACCTTGGCTCCCACTGCCGACTGTAAGAAGTTGACAGCATCGTTAGAGACACCTACAAATAAGTCAAAAACTGCTAAAGAAAGCAGAAAAATGACGATGCACAAATAAATTGTTAACATTGATATGGTTTAATAATGAATAATCAAAGTACAGTCTGGCATAGTGCCTACTGATTTTGTGAGCAAAAATAGCGGAGTTATATTACAAGTCTTTTAAACACATGTTACAATCATATTACAATCGAAAATAATTAAATTTATGCATCACTACCGGTTGTTTTCAATTTTAAAATTGTACCTTTGTAACTTAAATATTGAGACATTACATAGAGATGAGTAAAGATAATTTAACTCATGCGTTGACAAGCACGGTTGAACTGCTGTCCCAACCAGAATCACTCAACAACTTGTGCCATCGGCAGCGTGATGGATACCCTCTCCCATCTGGTAAAACACTGCAAGAAATCATAGACTTGTCAAGAGCCATTCTTTTTCCTGGATATTATGGAAAAGCATCGGTGCATGTTCAAACAATACAATATTATATAGGTGTAAATGTAGAACGATTCCAACGCTTGCTGGAAGATCAAATCTTAGCTGGACTCCGTTTCTGTGAAGACTGCGAGACTACGTTGAGCGAGTTGGAAGCAGACGAACAGAAAAAGATGGCCAGGGAATTATCTTTCAAGTTGATTAAGAAACTACCTGAAATACGTGAAAAACTCTCAACAGATGTCATCGCAGCTTACAATGGCGACCCTGCGTCTGAAAGCCGGGCTGAGATTATAGCATGCTACCCTATCATCAAAACATTGGCAAACTATCGCATCGCACACGAACTCTATCTACTCAAAGTTCCTCTGATACCCAGAATGATGACAGAAATGGCTCACTCGGAAACAGGAATCGACATTCATCCGGGCGCACACATAGGCAGATACTTCACCATTGACCATGGTACAGGTGTCGTTATTGGTGCCACATGCACGATTGGCGACAACGTGAAAATATACCAAGGGGTAACCTTGGGGGCTAAAAGTTTTCCATTAGATGAGCATGGAAGCCCTGTCAAAGGCATTCCACGTCATCCCATCATTGAAGACAACGTCATCATTTATGCCAATGCCACCATCTTAGGAAGAGTTACCATCGGTAAGGGAAGCGTCATTGGCGCCAATGTTTGGGTGACAGAAGACTTGGCTCCCGACACAAAGAAATACAACAAGAATTAAGTTTTCATTATTTTAATACAACTATTATTTATCAATTCAATCAAATGGAATTTGAACTCATCGCCAAAACTTTTATGGGATTAGAGCCTGTTTTGGCACAAGAGCTGACCCAACTGGGTGCAAACAATGTACAAATAGGACGCAGAATGGTGTCATTTACTGGTGATCAGGAAATGATGTACCGCGCCAATTTCCAACTCCACACAGCCATTCGTATTCTAAAACCCATCAAGCACTTCAAGGCTCGCTCTGCTGAAGATGTGTATGATGAAATCAAGACGGTGGACTGGAGCCAGTACATAGAAAAAGGTAAGACATTCTCTGTCGACTCGGTGGTTTATTCTGAAGAGTTCAGAAATTCCAGATTCGTGACCTATAAGGTGAAGGATGCCATCGTAGACCAATTCAGAGAAAACACAGGAACACGTCCAAACATCTCGGTGAGCAATCCTGACATCCGCCTACATATACATATTGCCGACGAAGATGCAACGCTTTGTTTGGACTCGAGTGGTGAGTCGCTGCACCGAAGAGGCTACCGACAGGAATCTGTAGAAGCTCCATTGAACGAGGTGTTGGCTGCCGGAATGATCTTGATGACAGGCTGGAAAGGCGAAACCGACTTCATTGACCCGATGTGTGGCAGTGGTACGTTGTTGATAGAAGCGGCACTGATTGCCCGAAACATGAGCCCTGGCATCTTTAGAAAGGAGTTTGCATTCGAGAAATGGCCCGACTTTGACCAGGAGTTGTTCGACCGTATCTATAATGACGAGTCGCAAGAGTGCGAGTTCACGCACCATATTTATGGCTATGACATCGACATGAAAGCGGTGAACACGGCTCGACTGAATGTTAAAGCAGCGGGACTAACCAAAGATATCACGATAGAACAGGCTGATTTCAAGAACTTTAAGAAGCCTCAAGAACCCAGTATTCTCATTACCAATCCGCCATACGGCGAGCGTATCTCCACGCCTAACTTGCTCGGAACCTACAAGAT
>URFI01000203.1 GCA_900547085.1 uncultured Prevotella sp. | reverse complement strand
AAGTCGCCCAGGCAGGAGTTCAGGTCAGACGGGCGAGGCAGCTACAAACAAATGCCATTGGTGGTACTGATTAACGAAGGATCGGCATCGGCCAGTGAAATCTTTGCTGGTGCCATGCAGGACAACGACCGTGCCACCATCATCGGACGGCGTTCGTTTGGCAAGGGACTGGTGCAGAAACAGATTGAATTTTCCGACGGTAGCATGGTCCGACTGACCATCGCACGCTATTATACCCCATCGGGACGCTGCATTCAGAAGCCCTACGTGCCGGGGGATGAACAAGACTATGCGCAAGATTTGCTAAGCCGTTATCAGCATGGGGAGTTCTTCTCGGAAGACTCTATCAAACACACCGGACCGGCATACCATACCGCCAACGGGCGTACCGTATATGGTGGAGGCGGTATTACGCCAGACCTCTTCGTGCCGGAAGACACCACAAACTACACCTCTTATTATAAGCAAGCCAGCATGAGCGGACTGATTTTGCAGTTTGCCTTCTCGTATACGGACGACAATCGATTGAAGCTGAACAACTTCAAGGAGATGATGGAAATGGAAGACTATCTCAAGAAGCAGAATCTGGTGGACAAGTTCGCCACCTATGCCGACAAGAAAGGACTGAAACGGCGCAACCTGATGATCAAGAAGTCGTACAACTTGCTCGACCGCTACATCAACAGTCGCGTGATTTACAACATGCTCAACGAACAGGCTTGGCTGCAATACATCAACCAGGACGATGCATCCATTCGGGAAGCACTGAAAACATTCAGAAACAATGCAGCGTTCCCGAAGGCTCCTGAGCAGCAGAAAAATGGGAAGAAAGATAACAAGAAGGTGGCCAAAGCCAACCTTTTGCAACGACAACCCGAGGTAAGGCGACTGCCAGAAACCTACAGGGCATAGGAATTTTGGTCCAAACATAACAATGAAAAATAATCGAAAGATGAGCAAACAGAACCTCAGACAAGAAATGAGACAACGCAAAAAGAATTACGGCAGTGAACAATTGCGCCGGATGTCGCAACCCATCATCGAGGCTTTGCTTGCTCATCCGCGTTTAATGTCGGCTCACACCATCCTGCTGTATGCGTCACTGGCCGATGAAGTGAATACACATGAACTCATCAACACGCTGTTACAGCAGGGGAAAACACTACTCCTGCCCGTCGTAGTGGATGACCACACGATGAAAATATGCCGCTATACACACGATACAAACGTAGGGCATGGATCCTTTGGCATCATGGAACCCCAAGCTGAAGCGTGCACTGATTATGAGCAAATCGACCTGATATTGGTCCCAGGAATGGCCTTTGACCGGCATGGTCATCGTCTCGGTCGGGGAAAAGGCTATTACGATCGTTTTCTTTCACAAGCGAAAGACTGTTATAAAATAGGTGTATGTTTCCCGTTTCAACTGGTTGACGAAGTGCCAACCGATGAGCATGACGTGCGAATGGACGAGATCATCACGCAAAAGTGCGCCGAGAATTGAGCACTTAGTATATCCTCACCTCGGTGATGACCAAGGCTCCCACATGCTCGTTGAGCCGCTTCACCAGTTGCGTTCGCATCATCGAAAGGTCTTGTCGCAAAGCCGGATTGAGTATTTTGACAAAGAGTGTCTGGTTTTTAATAAAGCGTTCACCCGTATATTCATCGATGGTTTTGCCCACAACTGAGGGCCATGCGTCAATCAGACGGCGCTGCAGCAAGGGCGTTTCCAATCCATTTTCGCGCAAGGTCTGCTGCAAGATGTCTGCAAGTGTCTGTACTTTTCGTCTAAACATCCGTCGCCTCCGTTTCTTTTTTGGTGGCTAAAGCATCACTACCGACAACGTTTTGCCCACTCGTTAACCGCTCGCTAATCTCTCCATGCACCACCTCAAACAACTTATAATCAAACGAATGGCGGCTGAGGATGCTGTCCAAATGGTCACGATTGGTGTCGGTGATGAAGATTTGTCCATACGCATCACCCGCCACCATGTTCACAATGCGCTCTACCCGACCCGCATCCAGCTTGTCAAAGATATCGTCTAACAGGAGAAGTGGCGTGGTTGACGAGGCTGTTCGCTTGAGAAAATCAAACTGAGCCAGCTTCAATGCCAGCACATAGGTCTTGTTTTGTCCTTGACTTCCCTCGCGTTTGAGCTGATAACCACCAATCATCATCTCCAAATCATCACGATGTACCCCGTGAAGCGAATAGCCCACGGCACGGTCTTTGTGGCGGTCACGCTGGATGACATCAAGCAATGGGCCACGCTGCGCATGCGAGATATATTGCAATGACACCGTTTCGTGACACCCCGAAACATGATCATAAATCGTTTGAAACACGGGAATGAACTCACGAACGAAGGCATCGCGCTTGGCATAGATGGCCTCTCCCTGCGTTGCCATCTCCTGTTCAAGGATTTCCATCAATGCCCCATCAGGCTCTTGTTCGGCTTTTAGCAGGGCATTTCGTTGTGTCAAGGCCTTGTTGTAGCGACTCAACAGCTCAATATACGAATGATCTAACTGAGAAATAACCATGTCCAGGAAACGACGACGAGCGTCACTTCCGCCATCAATTAAGGCGGTATCTGCCGGAGAAACAAAGATGAGCGGAATCAATCCAATGTGTTGCGACAGGCGTTTGTATTCCTTCTGGTTGCGTTTAAAACGCTTTCTCGTGCCTCGTTTCATGCCACAATAGATGCGTTCTTCATCACCCATGTCATTGAGGTACATGCCGTCGAGCACAAAGAAGTCGCGATCATGCGTGATAACTTGCGAATCAATGGGATTAAAAGCACTGCGACAAAAGGACAAATAATACACGGCATCCAGCAGATTAGTCTTACCTTCGCCATTGTGCCCAATGAGCCAATTCAACTTAGGCGAAAACGTAAGGTCGGCTACCTGAATGTTCTTATAATTGAGTATGGATATCTTTTTGAGAATCATAGCAAATATGCCCTTGACAGACTGCGTTACAGCCGTCGGGTTCATGCAAAGTTACATGTTTTGAAGGGGAAAAACGAAAAAAGTAAGCAATATATTTCAATATATGAGATAAATGCGTTAATTTTGCAACGCATCATAGTCGGGAAGGCACTATACGCCTGGAGCCGACCGCACTGCTTATCAGAAAAAACAATAAAAAAACATCATCAATAAATGGCAAACAATCAAGTGAAGAGAGATCAGGAAAACAAAGATACTCTCACCCAATCACAGGCTTTCTTTGAGAAATACAAAAAGCCCATCATCATTGCAGTCGTAGCCCTCATTGTCATCATCGTTGGGGCATTCCTTTACAAGGCTTACGTTTCCAAACCACGTGCTGAAAAGGCCAGTACAGAGCTGGGTAAGGGTCAACAGTACTTCAATGAAGGCGATTATGAAAAAGCGCTTAACGGCGACAAGATTAAATATGGAGGTTTTGTAAAGGTCGCCAGCGACTACAGTAGCACCGATGCAGGCAACTTAGCCAACCTCTATGCCGGCCTCTGTTATGCCAACCTTGGCAAGTGGAAGGAAGCTGTGAAATACTTGAGCGAATACAATGGTGCCAATGATGCCATGGTTAGTCCGGCTGCTTTGGCTGCACTTGGTAACGCTTACGCACACCTCAACCAACTGGATAAGGCGGTAGAAAACTTGAAAAAGGCTGCCAAAAAAGCTGACAGCAAAGGTGATGACGGCGTAAACAACAGTCTGTCGCCCACTTTCTTGATGCAGGCTGCCAAGATTTTGGAAAGCC
>URFI01000202.1 GCA_900547085.1 uncultured Prevotella sp. | reverse complement strand
GGTGAATAAGGCCGCTGTTGCCTTATTGATGTTCGTGTTCTGCTGGACACTGTTCATGCTCGACCCAAATGCGTATATGCCAGGGGTTACGGGGCAAGACTTGATTAACCAGGTGAGCCATGTCATTGAAAAACATTTGGGTAGTACGTCTACCACCTTGTTCTTCTTGATGGGCGCCATGACTATTGTCGAGGTGGTTGACCAGAATGGTGGATTCAACTTCGTGCGCGATGTCATGAAGACAAAGAGCAAGCGAACTCTGCTGTGGCGTATCGCTTTTATGACTTTCTTCCTCTCTGCCATCTTGGACAACCTGACAACCAGTATCGTGATGATCATGATTTTACGCAAGTTGGTACATAGTCACGAAGACCGTCTGATATATGCTTCTTTGGTCATCATCTCGGCTAATGCCGGTGGAGCGTTCTCGCCTATCGGCGATGTGACGACCATCATGCTTTGGAACAAGGGTGTTATTACGGCTTTGGGTGTGATGGAGGAAATCTTCCTGCCATCGGTTATGGCCATGGTTGTGCCGGCATTCATCATGCAATATTCATTGAAAGGCGAGTTGGAGGTGGCGGAAGTCAACATGAAGTCCGACTATCAAGTGCTTGACTTTACTGAGCGGCAGCGCAAAGTGATATTCATAATTGGTGTAGGTGGCTTGATGTTCGTGCCGATTTTCAAGAGCTTGACCCATCTGCCGCCGTTTGTTGGCATCTTGTTGGTGCTGGGCGTACTTTGGACAGTCACCGAAGTATTCTACCGTGGGTTGGATCATAAGAAAGATGGAATGGGCAAGCGCGTGAGCAAATTGTTGTCTAACATCGACATGTCTACCATCCTGTTCTTCCTTGGTATCCTCATGGCAGTGGCTTGTTTGGAAGAAATTGGCGTGCTGGGTGGCCTGGGCGTATGGCTCAACGACGTGTCTAACGGCAACCACTATGTGGTGACAGGTGTGATTGGTGTGATTTCGAGCATCGTAGACAATGTTCCCTTGGTGGCAGGATGCATGGGCATGTACCCCTTGGAGGCTGTGGGCGACATGGCTATTGATGGAATATTCTGGCAGTTGTTGGCTTACTGTGCCGGTGTTGGTGGGTCTATCCTCATCGTGGGCAGTGCGGCCGGCGTGGTGGTGATGGGCCTGGAGAAGATTACCTTCGGCTGGTATATGAAGCATGTCAGCTGGTTGGCCTTCGTTGGTTATCTTGCAGGTATCTTGAGTTACTGGCTCATCCGTTCGTTCATCATAACCATGCCCTAACAATCTCACGGAACAACATCAAATAAAATGGTACGACTGACCTGATTGAGATATGAAATGATGGTGAACAAACGTTCGACATTCCTGTCTGTGTTATTGCTGATAACGGTATCGGTGATGGCACGGACAGGTTCTGTTTTTGAGCAATACCTCGCGAATGCTACCGCGTTTGTTAACCTCCGCAGTATCCTGAGAACGGATTTGACGATACGATAAAAGATAACCGCCGCAGGCGTTGTATTGGAATCTGCGATTAAAAACTGATGAAAATGGTTGTGCCACCGTTGGTTATTACAACGGTCACAATGCCACTTACATGAATGCGAATATCGAAACCTTGGTGGATGGCAAGCCTGCTGCGGTGAATACGCTGTCCTATCCTACGAGAAAAAGGTAGCATGGTATTGCAAGTGTTTCATGGGATGGCCACCCCATGTGGTGTCGCCTACATACTTGAATCCTTGCGCTACATACAGTTTTTCGGCCAAAGGGTTATCTTTGTCTACCAATAAACCAATCTTGTGAATGCCCATTGATTCGGCCTTTGTAATCGATTCCAATATAAGTCGTTTCGCAATTCCTTGTCTTCGATAGTTGGGATTGACGGCCAAACTGTCGATGTATAGTTCATCATTATCGGCTTCATCAATCTGGTTCTGGTAATCTATATCGAATTTTTTGAGTGCAGCGTCAATGAATGGCTGCCGAAGGTCATGCAGCTGAGCACCATCATAGCTCACGCAAACGCCGATGACCCCATCTTCGTCGTTCAATGCAACCAAGGTATTGGTATAACTGTACTGTGACTTTTCCAGCGCAACGAGCTCTGTCAGCAGGTCTTCAAAATCGATTAACGTGTGATGAGGTCCCGCTAAATTTTGACAACATTCATAGTTCATGGCCAGCATGATATACTTTGCAATCTCTCTGGCCTGGTGTTTGCTTGCTTGTATTATTTTCATTTCTTCTTTTTTAGATTGAACTCGAAACAGAGTCCGCCTGTTTCTACATTGTGAACTTGTATGCTTCCTCCGTGCAACATGATGGCATTTTTGACGATGGCCAATCCAAGTCCGGTGCCACCGAGCTTCCTACTCCTGCCTTTGTCTACGCGATAGAATCGTTCGAACAGTCTGGCCAGGTGCTGATTCGATACACCTATGCCGTTATCTCGGAAGGTAAACTTCCACTCTTGCTCATCTTCTTTTCCGTCAAGAGTGATGGTTGTCCCATCACCAGCGTACGTAATGGCATTGTCAGTCAAGTTTCTGAATACGCTGTACAGCAAACTTTGATTGCCTTGAATGATGACGTTTTTCGGTAAGTTGTTGACAAAAGCCATGTGATGATTTTGCATTTGCAGTTCCGTTTCCTTGCAGATGTTTTCAATCATCTTCGAGATGTTTACGGGTGAGTACTCCATCAAGTCGGGAGCATCATCAATTCTGTTCAGCGTAGAGATGTCTTGTAGCAAGGAAGTGAGCCGTTGACTCTGTGCATAGCTGTGTTGCAAGAATTGTTGTCGCGTTGCTTCATTGATGTGAGGGTTGTCCAAGATGGTTTCCAAATAGCCTTGAATGCTGGCCACTGGCGTTTTTAATTCGTGCGCAATGTTTTGAGTAAGCTGTCTTTTCAGAATGTCCTGTTCCTGTCTGGTGCTCTGAAGACGCTTGTATATCTTGATGATTCGTTCGGCAATTTCACCCAACTCGTCGTCTGGAAAGGCAATCAAGTCTTCGGTATCGAGGCTCTCATTGTGGTCGGCACGACTGGCAAACAGCTTCAATTTGGTGATGTTGGCCGACAGTCTTTTTAAGAATCGCCACAACACGAGCGTCAAGATGACAATCGCTGTGAGTGCAAACCAAATGAAATGTTGGTCGGCTTGCAGCGATTTAGCTAAGCCATTGTTGTAGGGTAAGGCGCTTCTAATCGTTATATTGTCATCCTTGAAATAGGTTGCCGAATAGAAAAACTCTTGTTTCAGGGTCTTACTGTTTCGTTCTACGCTCGAGCCTGTCCCTTTTTTCTGTGCTTCAATGACCTCTGGACGGTTGGCATGATTCTTGAAGTGGGCGTAGTCTTTTTGGAAATTGTCAAAGATAACCTGTCCTTGGTCATCGATTAATGTTACCCGCAGGTTAGGTATGCTGTGCGTCTTCACATAGGTGCTCAGCGTTTGTTCGTCTTTCTTGCCCAAGTATTGAATGGCATCTGCCATCCTGGTGTTATACCCTTGCAGCCTCATGTTCAGCAGTTCTCTCTTGTATTGCTTTTCTCTTGTCTGTTGAAAGACGATGAATGAGATGGCAAAAAGCAAGAATACCGCCAAGATACTGATGTATAGTTTGCTGCCTACCGAAACCTTTCTCATAGAACATCAAAGTAGTATCCAAAGCCAAGTCGGGTGACAATGCACTTGGCGAATCGCCCAATCTTCTTTCTTAGTCGTGTAATGTTCACGTCTACCGTGCGGTCGAGCACCAAAACGTCCTTTGG